>JAHFEP010000236.1 GCA_023248415.1 Nitrospirota bacterium | reverse complement strand
CCTCTTTACAATTGCAAGCTCTTTTTCTGTAAAGCTGTGTTTGCCAAGCAGACTGTCAATAATCTCAAAACTCTTTCTTTCAATCTCGTGCTGTTCCATCATTCAAAATCCCCTTCTTTTAATGTCTCCGTTATCCTCTCAATTACCACCTCAGCCAATTTTGAATGCACGCCAAGGGGTCTTGTAAAAATTATCTCTAAGTGCGGATGCCTCTCCCTTGCCTTTTCTATTTCCTCTGGAATATCATCAACAATATGCCTGCCCTGATGCAAAAAATATGGCTGAATGATTATCTTTTTTATGCCAAATTGCACACATTCATCAATCTTGTCGCCTAACAATGGTTTTGCAAGCTGGAGAAAGGCTACATCAACCATATCATAATTGCCCCTTTCCTTTACCAGCCCTGCTATCTCTCTGATGGCATTATTTGCCTCTACTATCCTGCTGCCATGGCCAAGGAGTATTATTGCTGTCTTCATACAGCCACCATACTTTTTTTTGCATCTTTTTTAAAATAACCGCTCACCATCCTGAGCGCGCAGAACTCACCGCACATTGTACAGGTTTCCTCTTTTGCAGGCGCCCTTTCGCGTCTTATTTCCTTAGCCCTATCAGCAGTTATTGCAATCTCAAACTGCTTATCCCAATCAAGGTCCCTTCTTGCTATGGAGATTGCAAGGTCTTTATCCCTTTTTTTGTATTTTATCATATCGCCAACATGTGCAGCTATCCGTGCAGCCATAACACCCTCTTTTACATCCTCTGCTGTAGGCAGGGCAAGGTGTTCTGAAGGCGTAACATAGCAGATTAAGTCTGCGCCATAGGCAGTTGCCAAGGATGCGCCTATTGCAGCAGTGATATGGTCATAACCCGGTGCAACATCCGTTACAATCGGGCCAAGGACATAATAAGGCGCGTCATTGCTCAATCTTTTTTGCAAGATAATATTTGCCTCTATCTCATCAATTGGGATATGTCCGGGTCCCTCAACCATTGTCTGGCAGCCCATATCACGGGCAATCTCTGCTATTTCTGTATTTATAATCAGCTCCTGAACCTGCGCCCTGTCTGATGAATCATGAACAGCGCCTGCCCTCATACCGTTTCCAAGGCTCAGAACAACATCGTATTTCCTTAAAATCTCAACAACCCTGTCAAACTGTTCATATAATGGATTGTCTTTTTTATTATACGACATCCATGCAGTCATATATGCGCCGCCTCTGGACACAAGGCCGCCGTATCTGTACCCCTGCTTTTTAAGCCTCTCTATTGTCATAAGATTTATACCGCAGTGGACTGCCATAAAGGCTATGCCATCCTCGCACTGCTTTTCTATTACATCAAATATGAGTTCTGGAGGCATCTTTATTGGCGAGCCGTATTTTTCTATTGCAATGGCAAATGCCTGATAAAGCGGGACAGAGCCGACAGGCAATGTAACAGCATCAAGAACCCTTTTCCGTATCTCATCTAAATCGCCGCCAGTGCTCAACTCCATTAGCGTATCTGCACCTGTCTTCTCAGCAACCCTTGCCTTTTCAACCTCCATATCAAAATCAATTATATCTGTTGATGTGCCAATGCTTGCATTTACCTTTGTTCTGGCGCCTTTACCTATGCCAACAATCCTTGACTTTCTATTAATATTGTTTGGTATTACAAGCCTGCCGTCTGCAATCCCCTTTCTGACATCCTCTGCTGTAAGATTCTCATCCTCAGCTACCTTTCTTATTTCATCGCTTATATTGCCGCTTCTTGCAATCTCTACCTGTGTTGCCATGTCTCCTCCATATTTGTAAGATTTTTTGCCCATTCCATATTTGAACCAAAGTGCAGGTGCGCATAGCTCGTAAGGACATTTTTATATGTATATCCCTCAAACCATTCATCTCCTGTACTCGCCTTTGCAACTTTATAAACCCTTTTAATTGTATCAGGCATATCTATCTCTGAATAATGAAACTCATGTCCTCTTATAGTCATCCCCTTTTGTGCTAAGAAGGAATCATCTATTGCCTCAACAGTTACATATCCAAGTACCTTTCTTTTTGGAAGCATCTTTGCTGTTGCTGGAAATATGCCGACCATCTCATTTCTATGCCCTTCTAAATCTATTATCCCTTCTGTTAGATACATCAGACCTCCGCACTCTGCGTATATAAACATGCCGCCTTCTGCTAATTCCTTTATCTGCCCTCTTAAAGAGACATTTACCTCAAGCTCTTTTGCGTATATCTCTGGATAGCCGCCGCCAATATAAATGCCGTCAATGTTGTCTGGCAGATGTTTATCATTCAAGGGACTGAAGAATTTTAGCTCTGCGCCATATTCAGTTAAAATATCAAGATTGTCCTGATAGTAAAAGGAGAATGCCTTATCATAGGCAACAGCAATTGTTACCTTCTTCTTACCTGCACAGGTTTTAGCAGATATTGAGCCTTCAGAATCATAAGGTGAATGGGTGAATGGGTGAATGGGTGAATGGGCGATACTTAATATTTTTCCCACATCAATATTTTCTTCAATAAGGGCTATGAGCCTCTCAATAAACTCATCTGAAATTGGATTATCATCTGCTGTTACAAGGCCAAGATGTCTGCTCGGAATAGCAATATTCTTTTCTCTTGGCATATAACCAAGAACATCAGCCTTGCATCTATGCTCTACTGCCTCTTTAAGCATCTTATAATGATTTTCACTTCCTACATTATTAAATATCACGGCTGCAATACGCACATCTTTATCGTAATTTTCAAAACCATAGACAACTGCACCAGCGCTTCCAGCCATAGACTTTGCATCAACAATCAGGATAACTGGCACATTTAATATCTTTGCAATCTGCGCTGTGCTTCCTTCAAAGCCTTTGCTATCAAGACCGTCAAAAAGGCCCATTACACCTTCTATTACAGCAAAATCTGAATCATTGCTGTTTTTATTAAAAGACTCTTTCACATAATCTTCTGGCATCATCCAACTGTCAAGGTTTCTTGAAGGTCTGCCTGCTATCATGCTGTGATAGCCTGTATCAATAAAATCAGGGCCTACCTTAAAAGGCTGCACTATTAGACCCTTCTTTTTAAGCAAGGCTATCAGGCCTATTGTAATTGTGGTCTTGCCAACTCCGCTGTTTGTGCCTGCTATGATTATTGCCTTCATAATTTTCTTACCCGTTCATTAGATTCACAATTGCAATGTCATCGTAATAATCTATAATATTTAATGCGCCGTATCTCTGCTCTATCCTAAAGAGATATTTCAGGTCAAGGCCTAATGCCCTGCATAAAACAGTTCTGTTCACACCGCCGTGTGCAACCATTAGAATCTCCTCGCCCTTATGGTCTTTTACTATCCTTGCAAGCTCTTTGTTTACCCGGCCATCAACCTCTTTCATGCTTTCTCCGCCATCTGGCTTAAAATCAACAACATCATTTAAAAACCTATCCCATTCATCCTTATACCCCTTCATTATCTCCTCAATGGTAAGGTTCTCCCATACACCAATATTTCTCTCTCTAAGCTCTGTCTTTTTTATTATGGGCAGACCCCTGCCATTATTTATAATCTCTGCGCCTCTTGAAGCCCTGATCAAATCACTGCAATACACAGCCTTAATAGATGCGCCATTTAGACGCTCTGCAACAGACCTCATCTGTTTCACACCCTCTTCAGTTATATCAACATCATTAAAGCCGTTATATCTCTTCTCATGGGCATTAGCAACCTCGCCATGCCTTACAAGGTATATCCTTGTGGCAGGACCCATCTCATCAAACATCCTTTTTCTCTTTTCATTTGTTGGAACCATGTTTATGCCACTCCTCCATCTTTGGGCAAGTGCCCTCTGTTATCTTCCTGCCGCAATCCCTGCACAGATTTAATGCAGGGTCGCAGGGAATAAACTTCTCAGGCTTTTTTGTATGAACCGCCTGACGAATCATTTTTATTTTTGAATTCTGCTTTGTCATTTTGCATTTTGATTTTTTAATAATTTAGGTAGCCGCGGGCTTTAGCCTACGGAATACGCACCCTAAAGGGTGCGGCTGCCAATTACAATCAATAAAAATAAGACCTCATTAACCTCGCTCACTGCGCCGATTACATCTCCTGTAATGCCTCCTAATATCTTTTTAAAATAAAGGCCAATAAGATATGTAACAATAGCCATCAGACCAATAATTAAAGTAGAGTTAAATTTGAAAAAAAATATTAAAGCTAATGCTGTAAATATTGTT
>JAHFEP010000235.1:2900-4259 GCA_023248415.1 Nitrospirota bacterium | reverse complement strand
TATATCTTGAGGCGACTGTTGGTGAAGACCCTGATAAGAGGGATTATATAGTTTCTAATGAAAAGATTGAGAAAACAGGATTTAAACCAGCTTATTCCTTAGAGATGGGAATAAAAGAACTCATTAAAGGGTACAAGATAATTACGAATAGCAAGTACAGTAATGTATAAGGACTCAAAGATTTATATTGCAGGGCATACCGGGCTTTTAGGTTCTGCCATAATAAAAAGGTTAAAAGGACTGGGTTATGCAAATATAATTGCAAAGGTACATGATGAGCTTGATTTGACAAACCAGTCAGCAGCTGATGAGTTTTTCAAGAATGAACAGCCTGAGTATGTATTTATGACAGCAGGACTGACAGGCGGTATCATTGCGAATAAAACTTATCCTGCCATTTTTTTGCACACAAATATTTCAATGCAGGATAATGTTTTTGAGGCAGCAAATAAATATAATGTAAAACACCTTATATTTTATGGTTCTTCATGTATTTATCCCAAAAAATCTCCGCAGCCCATGAAAGAGGAATATTTGCTGACAGGCCAGATAGAAGAGACAAGCGAGGCCTATGCAATAGCAAAGATGGCAGGGATAGTTGCCTGTAAGGCATACAATAATCAGTATAAGACAAATAGATTTATTGCACTGATACCAAATTCCATGTATGGTCCAAAGGATAACTTTGACCTTGAGAATTCTCATGTTCTTTCCGCATTAATTAGAAGATTTCATGAGGCAAAGATGAACAAAATGGATAAGATAGTTCTCTGGGGAAGTGGGAATCCACGCAGGGAACTTATATTCAGTGAAGATGCTGCAGAGGCATCTATTTTTGCCATGAAGAATGCAGATAAGCTTCAAAATACGCATTACAATATTGGGAGCGGTGTTGATTATTCAATAAAAGAGCTTGCCGAGATTGTTTCTCAGATTGTTGGCTACAAGGGCAGGATAGAATGGGATACAGCTAAACCTGATGGGGCTCAGAGAAAATTCTTAGACAGTTCAAAATTTTTAGATATCGGCTGGAGGCCGTCAACTAACCTTGAAGACGGGCTTAGGATAACTTATGAATGGTTTTTGGAAAACATACAAGAAGGATTATTAAATGAGAGAGTCTAACAATTTATTCGGATTTCTAAAGGAAAAAGCCCTCTGGGTGCGTAAGGAGACCCTGAATATTCACAAAATAGCCCAGGAGACAAGGCTGGCATCTTCCTTATCTGCTGTAGAGATATTTATAGCCTTGTTTTATGGCAGGATTTTAAATTTTGACCCCAAAAATACCAGATGGGAAAATAGGGACAGATTTATTATCAGCAAGGGACACGGCTCTATCTCATTATATCCAATACT
>JAHFEP010000235.1:0-2890 GCA_023248415.1 Nitrospirota bacterium | reverse complement strand
TACTTGCAGACCTTGGGTATTTTGATATGAGTGAGTTAAAGAGGGTGTGTCAGGAAGGGTCATTTTTAGGGGGAATTCCAGATACAATAATCCCTGGTTATGAAACAATAAACGGATCTTTAGGACATGGGTTAGGTGTAGCATGCGGTGTCTTACTATCTTTAAAAAGAAAGAAGAGAAATGAAAAGGTATTTGTTCTCCTTGGCGACGGTGAATTATACGAAGGCTCTGTATGGGAGGCAGTAATGTTTGCCGGAGAACACAAATTGGGCAACCTGATATTGATAATTGATAATAATAAGGTTAGCATGCTTGATTATTGTAAAAATATTCTGGACTTAAATCCCCTCGGTGACAAGTTTAAGATGTTCAAATGGGCAGTCAAAACTGTTGATGGACATAACATTGGTCAATTATATAATTCTTTAAAAAGAATAAAGGAGGATAAAAATGATAAACCAAAATTGCTGATAGCAAATACTGTAAAAGGAAAGGGTGTGCCGAGCCTTGAAAACGACCCCTTAAGTCATATAAAAAACATAAAACCCGAAGAAATTGACAAGGTAATAGAGGGATTAAAGTGAATACTGAAAAAAAAGCAATGAGGGATGTTTTTATAGAGCAGATTTACAATCGCATGGCTGATGATGATTCATTGTTCTTTCTGTCAGCAGATTTTGGTTCCCCCAAGCTTGACAGGATAAGGGAAGATTACAAAGATAGGTTTATAAATGTTGGTATAGCAGAGCAGAATCTTATCAATGTTGCAACAGGCCTGGCATTGGAAGGCTTTACTGTATATGCATACGCCATTGCGCCATTTTTAATTATGAGGGCTTATGAGCAAATAAGAAATAACCTTTCCTTGCTCTCACACACCCATGAGATTAATGTAAATCTGGTCGGAGTCGGTGCTGGTTTGAGCTATGATGTATCAGGACCGACTCATCACAGCGTTGAGGATATCAGCATTATCAGAACCCTTCCTAATATTACTATCTTTTCACCAAGTGACTGGGTGCTTGCAGAGAAATTTGCAGATTATTCAATAAAAAGTAAAAGGCCTAAATATATAAGATTTGATGGCAAGCCATTGCCAAATATTTATAACAAAGAGGTAGTAGACCTACAAAAAGGATTTTTTGAATTGGCAGACAGAGGAGAGGTCTGTCTTGTTTCAACAGGATATATGACACATACAGCGTTAAGGGCAGTTGATAAATTAAATAAAGACAAGATTGATGTTGGACTCATTGATGTCTTTCTTATAAAACCTGTAAATGAGGATATGTTTTTTAATGTCTTAAATAAATATAAATATATTATAACCCTTGAAGAGGCTTTTATAAATAAAGGTGGTCTGGATAGTTTGGTTTCAGCTTTGCTGGAAAACAGAGATTCAAGGATAAGGCTTAAGAGAATGGGTTTTAAAGACGAATATATTTTTGATATGGGCGGCAGAGAACATTTACATAAAAAAAACAACTTAGATGAAGAAGGCATTATAAAAAATATAAAAGAGATTCTCAAGGAAATTATATGACTGAAAGATTAGACATTGTTTTAATCAATCCCGGAGATAGAAAGCAGGTTTATCAGGATTTAGGGAAAGATTATTCTGCAATTGAACCGCCGTTCTGGATAGCAGTGATTGCTGCTTATCTTAGAAATAACGGATTTGCTGCAGCCATTATTGATGCAAATGCTGAAAATATTTCACCGCAGGAGACCGCAGAAAGGGTAAATCAATTGAATCCATTATTGTCTGCTGTAATAGTCTATGGTTCACAGCCATCTGCATCAACACAGAATATGACAATTGCGGGAAAGATTTGCAAGGCACTCAAGGAAAATACATCTTCTAAAGTTGCAATTGGAGGGCTGCATCCATCAGCTCTTCCAGAACAGACACTGCAGGAGGCAAGTATGGATTTTGTTATAGAAGGAGAAGGCCCTTATACCGTGCAGAGTTTGCTAAATGTATTAAGGTCAAACAAGGCTGATTATTCTAAAGTGCCAGGCCTCTGGTATCATGAAAACGGTTTTATTAAAAGTAATCCTAAGGCGCCACTTATAAAGAATCTGGATGAAGGATTGCCTGTTGCTGCCTGGGACTTGCTTCCTATGACAAAATATAAGGCACACAATTGGCATTGCTTTGATGATATTAAAAATAGAATGCAGTATGGCGCGATATATACAAGTTTGGGGTGTCCTTACTCATGCGTTTTTTGTTGTATAAACGCGCCATTCGGAAAACCTGGCATAAGATACCGAAATCCTGCGCTTGTTGTGGAGGAAATCGGTGTGTTGGTAAAAAAATATGAAATAAAGAATATTAAAATCGTTGATGAGTTATTTGTTTTGGATGAAAGACACTATATGATGATTGTGGATATGCTTATAAAGGAAGGCTACGGTTTAAATATTTGGGCATATGCCAGGATTGATACGGTAAAGCAGGAAAACCTGCAAAAAATGAAAAGATCTGGTATCAACTGGCTTGCATTGGGAATTGAATCGGCGAATGCAGATGTAAGAGACGGCGTATCGAAGAAAATGAGGGTCAAAGATATAAAAAATGTTGTCCGTACCATACAGGATGCTGGGATACGAGTAATAGGTAATTATATCTTCGGTTTGCCTGATGATAATCTTGATACGATGCGGGAAACACTTGATATGGCAATTGACCTGAACTGCGAATTCGCCAATTTTTATTGCGCCATGGCATATCCAGGCTCTAAGCTGTACAACATGGCTATTCAAGAAGATTGGGAATTCCCAAAGGAATGGCATGGTTTTTCACAACATTCCCATGAAATGCTGCCGCTTCCAACAAAATATATCAGCGCCAGAGAAGTCCTCAAATTTAGGGATGATGCGTTCC
>JAHFEP010000083.1:7759-11702 GCA_023248415.1 Nitrospirota bacterium | reverse complement strand
CCTCGGCAACAACCCCCTCGTCATTATCCTTTAATAAATGGATGAGTGGCTCTGCAGATTCCTTGCTATTTAAATTTCCAAGTGTCTCGGCTGCCTTTCTCCTTACGCTAATTGCAGGGTCGCCAAGAAGCGGCAAAATGTGTTTTATCCCTTTTTCCCCTCCAATCCTTCCTATCACCTCTATTGTCTTTGCCCTGACATCGCTGTCACTATCCTTTAATAACAGCACAACAGGGATAATATCCTTCTCTCCTGCAATATTTCCAATGGCCTCAAGGGCATTGACCTTAACCACACTGTCTTCATCAATTAGCGCTTCAACAATGAAGTCCAGAGCTACAGGGTCTTTTGCATAGCAGAATGCCCTTGCCGCCTTTCTTCTCTTTGCAACATCGGGGTCATTCAGATACGAAGCTGCTGCTTCTATCCCGTTTTTATACCCAAGCTTTACCAACGACTGCAATATAACGCCAAGCATATACTCTGCATCATCATCTCCCTGCTTAAAACCTGCAGGGACAGGCTTCAGAAAATCTAAGAGCGCCTTAACTGACCTTGGGTCTTTTATCATACCCAATACTTCTGCAGCCTTCTCCTGAATATCCCAGCGGTAGTTCCCTGAAAGGTCTCCGCCTAAGTCATAATAAAAATCGGCCTTGGAATTCATAACCTGAATTAAAGGGACCACACTTGCATTATCACCAATCTCTGCAAGGGCATGGATAGCAGAAAGCCTTACAAGACCATCCTCATCATTTAAACATTGGTTTAATGACAACAGCGTGCTCTTATCGCCGATGCAGCCCAACGCAATTACAGCATCACATCTAATATCAGGGTCAGGGTCATTCAAGAGTTTTATAAGATCGTCTACTGCATTCCCTGCCTTTATATTTCCAAGCATCCTTGCAGCAAAAGAGCGGAACCTTGCATCATCATCTTTCAACAGCAACATAATGGTTTTAACCAAATCCTTTTTTGAAGACTGAACATCTGCTATATCTTCATACGATAAGGAAACCTTTTCCTTCATAAGCATATTATTATTTCCCTCTATAACTACGGCTCTATTATTGAGCAATAAAATCCTCTACACAAGCTAAGGGATGGGCAGCTTTTCACGGGGAGGTTTAAAGCCTCCATCCCTTAGATTAAAATGATAAGGTTAAATAATATCCCTTCTTGCAAAGGTCATAGCGCGGAAGTCATGCTTGTATGGAGATTCGCCTATCTTCTTCACCCTGCCCACGCCGACCTTATACCGATACTGGTTTGTGAGCGGATCGCCAATCCTTGAAGCCAGTGAATTTGCCGGCTGTGTTGGGTGAAGGAAATACATAAATGCCACGCCTTTTTTCACAGCAGGCGTTACAATAGCCACTGCAGTAATACTGGCCTTTGTAACCTTTATATGGCCACCCTTCATAAGC
Source organism: Nitrospirota bacterium (assembly GCA_023248415.1). GTDB lineage: Bacteria > Nitrospirota > CAKKRA01 > 9FT-COMBO-42-15 > 9FT-COMBO-42-15 > 9FT-COMBO-42-15. The sequence goes on along the minus strand of JAHFEP010000083.1, from coordinate 10,272 downwards.
GCGCTGAATTTTGTATCAAGCGCATTTGTCCCCATGTTAGAATCCTTCCAGACTGCAACCTTATCGCTGTATGCTGTTATCATGTCGCCGCTCTCAATCCCCCTCGCCTTTGCATCATCAGGATGCATCTCAATAAACTGCTCCGGGAATCTTTGGGTTATATACGGCCTTCTCTCAACATCATCAAACATGGACTGCCATATCTCATTCATCCTTCCGTTTGTTATCCAGAGCTCGTCATCCTTCGGCTTGACAAACTCGTGGAAATCGGAATAGAGATCCCATGGACTCTTTAGCCAGTTTGCCTTGCCAGACTGGGTGTTAAAGGATGTCAGATTTTTTGGATCAATATACCTTGCGCCAAAATGGGCATCAGGCAGTTTCCATTCAGAATCCTGAAGCCTTGCAACACCGATTACCTTGTAGCCGTCTGCCCTCAGGTCCTTTGAATCCCGCATATGCTTTGGCATGGTATACTCCCAGCCCGGCCTGTCATAATTGTAATTCTCATCCACAAGTATAGCCGGCGTCTGAATGCCTGTTGTGCCAAATTTACGAAGGAGGTCATGGAATTTCATCCCTTTCTTCTTTGCCATCCATGCAAGGGCGTCGTAGTTGTTATCCTGCCTTCCCCTGCTGAACCTGGCGCCCTCTTCCATTACATCATTTGAGTCCTTCCAGTCATAACCCTCAAAGCCCATCTTCTTTGCCCACTTTGCCACAATCCACCAGTCAGGTTTTGCCTCACCCGGCGGGTCATAGAACTTTGAATAGAGCCTGAGCCTTCTTTCGCCGTTTGCCCTGGTAAAGTCTGCCTCTCCCCATGTGGCTACAGGAAGTACAATGTCAGCATACTTTGCGCCTATTGGGTCGCGCAGATAAATATCCTGATCAACTACAACAAGCCCCCCGCTATCCACCCTCTTTTTCAGCGTCTCTATAATATCCTCTTTTATCAGGCTCATTACCTGATGCGGATTCTGCCTGGTCAGCCTGTTGAATGTATCCATATATGCCTGTGATGCATTCATAGCAGATACCCATGTAGTGCCAACAACCCATGCAAACCTCACATGCCCGGACTCAAACCACCTGTCTAAGTCCATAGTAAGTCTTCTTCTGCCGCCGAATTTGTCCGGGGACTTATTAGAGGGATAACTGCCTCCGCCGAGGCCGCCTCTCTGATGGCCGCCGAATCTTCCGAGCATCCTTCCCGGTCTGTTGCCGCAGCCTGTAAGCAGGGCAAGGGAGCCGAGAGATGCTGTATTTAGATAGTTGTTTGACCAGTAATTCCCCTTTTCATAACCAAAGGAGACCTTCTTCTTACCGTCAGCGTTTGACAGCATCTCTGCTGCCTTTTTGATCTTTTCTACTGAGACACCTGTTATCTGAGAGGCGGTATTGATTTCAAATTCCTTTTCACCGAGAATCCATTTTTTAAAGTCCTCAAATCCCTTTGCCTCAAGCTTTCCCCATGTTGTTATCCACTGCCAGTGTGTGTTTCTTGTGCCGCGGCCAAAACCTGACTCTGTTTCCCAGAGCTCGCCGCCAAAATTAGATGTCCACTTCTTTATGAATTCCATATCCTGATAGTTCTTCTCAAGTATAATTCTGGCAATTGCATTATAAAGCACAGAATCTGTGCCCGGATACACATCCAGAAATAACCCGCCCTTTGACTCTGCATACGCAGCGCCTGCTGTCTTTCGCGGCAATACCATGATAACCTTCATGCCATTTGCTATCCCTGGCATTATCCATTCATTCCATAGTATGGTCTTTGTCTCAAATGGGTCTGTGCCTGAGATAAAAAGGACATCGGCGTTTCTCCTGTCCCAGTAACCAGGGCCAAATGTCTGGAATCCTGCAAAGGCAATGCCTGCTGATTCCTCGCCAATGTTTGGAGCGTCATGCCATGCAAAGGCAGGGGTATTTATATCCTTTAGAGCAAAACGGGTAATCGCATATTGATTTTCCATATACTGATAGCTGTTGGTCTTGCATGCCCATGCATTCTCACCGTGATTTTTAATCACATATTTGGATACCTCTGCTGCAATATCAAGGGCAAAGTCCCATGTTACAGGCATTAATGTGTCAAATATCCTGACCATCGGCCTTTGAAGCCTGTCTCTTGTCGGTTTATTAGGGTTATATACCTTCTGGGCAATGCAGCCCCCTCTGATGCTGTGGTCTCCACCAATGTTAACCGCCTCTGTTTCTGCATCAGGCAGTACAACAACATGATAGGGCTTTCCATTGGCCATTACTATATTGTGCTGATTTGGGCTTATCCATTTTCCCACCAATGGCCCTATTGGATAGTTTACTTTAAGGGCATTTTCATTTGCCTTTGCCCCTCCCTCTGTTCCAACAGGCCATCTGTATACCTTATAGCCGCAGGCTACAATGCAGTAATCGCAGCATGTTGTAAACACCTCTGCATTCGCAGGAGGAAGAGGAATTTTGTCTTCAGGTAAATAATATGGAGTTGACATTTAATTTACACCTCC
>JAHFEP010000083.1:0-7659 GCA_023248415.1 Nitrospirota bacterium | reverse complement strand
ATTGCTATTTCTCCCGTAAACCAACCCTATAACCGCTGTTGCATAAATATCGTCACCCACAAGCTCAAGCTGAACCTGCGGCAGGCTCTCTGTTGCATGGCCGCTTATAATCATTCCGTGTCTTGTAAGGTCAAAGGTGCTCAGATGAAACGGGCATTGCCCAAGCACCTTGTGCTCTGCCTTATATGCATTTGCCAGATTTCCGCCCATGTGTGTGCATATAGGATTAAAGGCAACCACATCTTTGCCCTGCCCAATGCCGCCGCCTGCAGGGACGCCTAATTTCACAAGCATGTTTGTAATATCCTTTGTCGGGTAGTTAAAGGTTATGGGCGCATCCTTTTTCAAGGCGCTCAGCTTTCCTATCTTTAGCCTCGGATATTTAGATACAACTGCCTCTACCTCTTTTGTCCCAAAACCGGGTATGCCTGTAAGAAGAATTGTTGCTGTTGTAATTCCACTTGCAAGAAGAAATTGGCGTCTTGTTGTCAAGCAGTTTATTAAACATCCTTTTTCTTTCTTATTGGCTTCTTCCATTAAATTCACCTCCCTTTTTGAAATGATTACACAGATTTTGAAAGACGATTACACCGATTAAAGATGTGCTTAAATCTGTGCAATCTTGATTTTTTAAATCTGTGTAATCTGTGTTCACTTCTTCGGCTGCCAGTCAGCCATTGGCGCATAATCAGGCACCTTAGGAACAGGCAATTTTATTTCCTCACCGCTTAAAGTAAGCAGAAACTCCTTCAGATTTTCTTTCTCCTCTTTTGTGAGATTGAGCGGTTTCATTATCTTAGTCTTGTTCCCCCATCTGTCTGCGCCGCCGCCTTTGTCATAGAAGTCTATTACCTCTTCAAGTGTAAACATTGTCCCATTATGCATATAAGGCGCTGTATATTTTGTATATCTGAGTGTGGCGGTCCTGAACTTGCCCCTGTCCTCAAGCCTCTTTTGTTTAAAGTATATACCGGGGTCAGACTTGTAATTCCTGTATATCTCCTCTGCAGAACCCTTTGCATAAAGCTGATATCTAAAAGTTACCTGCTGTATGCCATTCTCCTCAAATTCAGGAGGGTCAGGAACGCCGAGGTCATAAAACTTTTCATCAGTAAGCATCTGGCCATTATGGCATTCAATGCAGTTTGCCTTTCCCTTGAATGATTCCAGTCCCTTTTTTGCCTTCTCAGAAATGGCATTCTTATCACCCTTCATAAATTTATCAAAAGGTGTATCAGGCTGGGATAGATATCTCTCAAATGCAGCAATTGCTCCATAGCCATCTTCTATAAGAGGCCACTCTGAACCATAGACCTCTTTAAATCTCTTTACATACTCAGGGGTAAATCTTAAGCGGGACTCCATCATATCCTTTGAACCGTTCCCGGCAACTGCGCCTTCTGCTGCTGCAGGCGCCTGGGACTCAAGGCTTGTGGTGCCGCCTTCCCAGAATATCTTATTCCAATATCCTGAATTGACCGCTGTCTGCGAATTCCTCCAGTGCACAGCTCCTGGATAGCCCCTGCTAATCGGGTCTGAAAATCCCCAACCCATCTTTGGGTCGTGGCAGTCGGCACAGCTTATGCCTGCATCGCCTGATAGCTTTGGGTCAAAGAACAGGAGATACCCCAATTCCTGCTTTGCATCCCTTTTTGATGGATATACATTTTTGCCAGAAGGGTTATCCGTTGGAATAGGCGGATGTGCCGGTAAAGGAGCAAGGACAGGATCCATATCCGGGTCACCTTCTGCCATGGCGGTACCGTTTATGAAAAGAAGCATGATTATTATTGTTGTCATTGCGAAACAAAGCTGAAGCAATCTGTGGATTCGCAGGCTAAAGCCTGCGGCTACCAATCTTTCTAACTTTATCTTTTGCATCAATTCTTCACCCCCTTCCAATTAGGTAGAGGCTGATATTCAACCTTTACACCCTTTGGCATCGGAATTGTAATAGGGTCTCCGCTCAAACTCAGGATGAATTCCCTTAATGCCTCTTTTTCGCTCGCACTCAACCCGAGAGGTTTAATCCCTGCATCCTTTAGCCCCGGCCTGTCCTCTCCACCACCCTTGTTATAAAACTCTATGACCTCATCCAAGCCCTTGAATATTCCGTTATGCATATACGGCGCTGTATATTTAAGCTCACGCAGTGTTGGTGTGATAAACTTCCCAATGTCTTTCATATCCTTTGATATAGTGTAATAACCAACATCCCTCCTCCAGCTCATCCTGTTGTCAACACCCATGAACATCATATATGCAACATAGGTAAAGTGCCTCTGTGGGTCTTTAAAGACATCGGGGTTCTCTGGAACACCTGTATTATGAGGCTTGCCATCAGAGAAATACGGGCCATTGTGGCACTGGATGCAGCCTGCCTTTCCTTTAAAAAGCGCCATGCCCTCCTTTGCCTTGGCAGAGAGATTTCCCTTGTCAAATGGAACATTCTTTGAGACGAGTGTTTCTAAAAACTGGATAATGGCATTCCTTGCTACATAGTGGGTCATCTCACCTTTTTGGGATGTGCCCATGTTTTTGTCCCCATATCCCTCTTTTGTAAGATTAACTATCTTGGGGTCCTGTTTAAGCCTCTCCTGCATAAGCTGCATGTCCATGTTCATGTTCATAGAGTCTGTAATCATATCCCTGAGCATGTCATCAAGGTCATCCAGTCTGCCATCCCATCCATAGGTTTTGCCTTTATAAACTACATTTAACAATGTTGGCGCATTCCTCCAGTGCTTTGAACCAGGATATGCCTCTGATAATGAATCACGCGTTGTAAACCCCATTTCAGAGTTGTGGCATGTTGCGCAACTGAGACTTGCATCCCCTGACAGCCTTGCATCAAAAAATAAGGCCTTTCCCAATTCAACTGCCTTTGGATTCGGCGCCTTTCTCTCAGGCAATGGCCCAATATCAGGGAACTCTGCTGCCATAAGAGGAGGAACAAAGAGGAATAACATTGCAGCAATTATTACTGAAACAGATATTGTTTTTTTCTTCATAATCTGCTCACCTCCCTCAAATCCCCCCAATCCCCCCTTTTCTAAAGGGGGGTTAAGAGGGGATTATTTTGAAAACTCAAAATTTACATCTGCTGCACCCTTTGCAGGCACAGTCGCTTTTCCCTCTTTAAGCCCAAACGTCGGATGCCATGCCTTAACTGTATAGGCTCCAGGGGGCACATCTTTAATTGCAAATGAGCCGTCCTCTCCTACCACCTCTGCATAGGGATGCTCTGGCGCCATCATAAAGCCGAACATAAAGTTATGTGCCTCGCAGTTAATAGAAATAAACGGCGCCCTTCTGGGCTTTAATTCCTTCTCAATATCTCCTGGGTCAGGCTGGCCGAAATTAAAGATTACCTTCTTCACAGGGTTACCTGCATCCACCCCTATCATCTCTCTTGTATTGATATTGTGGAGAACACCCTTGTCGCTGTTTCTGATAGTAATTGGTCCTGGCTTCATCACTTGAGCCCATGGTCTGAAACGGCAGTCCTTTTGCTCTATTAAATATTTTCCTTCTTTTGGTTTTGACCAATCTTTGCCTTTTGTTATTCCGTCAATAAAAACAAAAACTCCCCTCAGGGCATTTCCTTTAACATCAACCCAAACAACCTCGCGAGACCCCGTGCCGCATACATCGGTATTCTTTGTGATAGTAATCTTCTCTACAGCATCACTCGGCAATTGACCCTTGAATGTAACCTTTCCTTTTACTGTCCCTCCATTATCTACCTTTGTAACCTCATAAGCATAAACACTCCATCCCGATACAAGGATTGATAAAGATAACAGAACTACAAAAACAAAACCTCTCACCAAACCACCTCCTTTTCTAAATTATGATTTCACAGATTTCTAAAAAGATTACACAGATGAATTTTGATATTTAATGATGATCCCCCCCCTTGCTTATTTGTTTATTGCAAGACATATACCAAAATTAAGAGTAAATAATTTTTAAAAGGGGAATGGCTCTGAAATGATATAACTATTGTAAAATTAACAGATTAGTAAAGATTTGAAAAAATAATTGATTTTCAAATACTTAATAAAGCAAAATAGCGGATAGTAACAGTTATTATTAAGCTGGTAAGGGATTTATCGGCGTGGTAAGTATCTTACCATACTGGTAAGATTTCTATCAGCTACGCAGGCATGCTCAATTTATATTTTTTTATCTTTTCTCTTAAGGTAAGACGTGAGATGCCGAGGATATTAGATGCCTTTGTAATATTATATCTTGAGTCAGAAAGGACACTTTGTATATGCCTCTTTTCTATCTCTGAAAGGGAAAGCAATTCTTCATTATGAGATTTGGAATTTGAGATTTGAGATTTGAAATTTCCTGTCTGCCGAACAGGCAGGGAAGTTTTATCAGTCTCTATCTCACCTCCGGATGTAAGTTCAAGCGGAAGATTTTCCGGAGTAATCCAGTCCACTGCAAGTATGGACGCCCTTTCAATTATATTTTTTAATTCCCTTATATTGCCAGGCCAGTGATATGAGAGCAGCATCTTCTCTGCCTCATCTGTAAATCCCTTTATCTCTTTACCAAAGGACCTGTTATTCTCTTCAATAAAACTCTCGGATAGAGAAATAATATCCTCTACCCTCTCTCTTAGAGGCGGGATATCCAGTGTAACCACCTTTAGCCTGTAGTAAAGGTCGTCTCTGAATCTCCCATCTTTTATCATGCTTTTAAGATTAAGATGGGTTGCAGCAATTATCCTTATATCAACATAAATATCTGTCAGGCCTCCTATCCTTTTGAAGCTCTGTGTCTCAAGGACACGCAAGAGTTTTGGCTGAAGATTAATGCTCATATCACCAATCTCGTCCAAGAAGATTGTGCCGCCGTCAGCAAGTTCAAGAAGCCCCTTCTTTCTCTGCTTTGCATCTGTAAAGGCGCCCTTTTCATAACCAAATAGCTCTGATTCCAAAAGCTGCTCTGGTATAGCGCTGCAATTCAATTTCACCAAAGGCTTATCCTTTCTATCGCTAAGCCTGTGAAGCTCATTTGCAATAAGCTCCTTTCCTGTCCCTGTCTCGCCATATATTAAAACAGGCGTCTTTGGCGCCTTTGCAACCTTTGACAGCATATTTTTAAGCTGAATAAATTTAGGGCTTATGCCTATCATCTTCTTTTCATCATCAATTGCCTTCTGCTGATATTTGAGCCGCTGAACCTCTGTTTTTAAGCTGTGAATCTCAAGGGCCTTTTCTATGTTGAACATAAGCTCCTCTAATTCAAAGGGCTTATTAATATAATCGTATGCGCCTGATTTGATTGCGAGGATGGCGCTCTTAACATCTGGAAAGGCTGTCATAACAATTACCTGAATCCCCTCATCTATCTTTCTTATCTTTTTCAACACTGTAATGCCGTCTATATCAGGAAGCCTTAAATCCAGAAGGACAAGGTCTATCTTCTCTTTTTGGATAAGCTCAACAGCGTCCTTTCCATTTTGAGACAAAAAGGTCTTATAGCCTCTCTTCGCAAGGACATCAGAGATGGTCTCTCTCATAACATTGTCGTCTTCCACTATCAGTATTGTGTAGCTCATGTTTATGTCAACCTCGCACCTTCTGTTTATGCGCTGGGAATAAATACCCTTATAGTCGTCCCTTTTCCAATTTTGCTTTCAACCTCAATCCTTCCCTTGTGCTCACTCACTATCCTGTGTGTAATAGAGAGTCCCAAGCCTGTTCCTGTCGGCTTGGTAGTAAAGAACGGGTCAAATATCCTCTTAAGGTTCTCTTTAGCAATTCCTGTGCCAGTATCCTTGATTGATACAACTACTGCATCCTTCCCATCTATCTTGCTTTTATCCAAATCCACATTCAGCTTGCCGCCCCTATCCACGGCCTGAAAAGCATTTATAAAAAGATTGATAAAGACCTGCTGCATCTGCTGAGGGTCAACTCTTACATCAGGCAGATTCTTTGCTGCCTTATATTTTAAGGCTATATTACGGCTCTTAGCCTCCCTTGCCATCCAGAAAAGGGTATCGTTCATAATCTTATCAAGGCTGCAGGTTATAATAAATGAGGACTTTGGCTGGGCAAAATTTGAAAAGGTCTTAATAAATACATTCAGCCTATTCACTTCTTTAAGAATATTTTTCAGAAACCGCCTCACCCTTTCTGTATCTGATGAATCCTCAATAAGCGCCTGTATTGCAGTCTTAATTGCAGCAAGCGGATTGCCAATCTCATGGGCTATGCCTGAAGACATCATTGCCAGGGATGTAAGCTTTTCTGTCTGGTATATCCTCTTTTCCAGCTCCTTTCGCTCTCCCTCTAAATGCTCCTTTTCTGTAACATCCCTGAAGACCATCATAGAGCCATGAATATCTTCACCAACCTTTATGGATGCTACGCTTATATCAAGGGCCTTTGAACCGAACTGCACCATCATAAATCTTGGGGTCTTATCTATATCCGTTAATAATTCTTTTAATCTTTCAGGGTTTTTATGGCACGGAAATATGCTCTTGCCGAGTATCTTCTTCCCTTTTATCCTTAATATCCTCTCAGCAGAGGGATTAATCATAATTACATTATCATCCTTATCAGCAACTATTATCCCCTCAGTAGCACAGAGAAGGATATTCTCCAGCCTGTTCCTCTCTAAAGTAAGATTATTTATAGATTCTGCCAATTCCGATGTCCTCTTATCCACCTCCATTTTCAACTCGTCATTCCAGTTTATCAATTTCTTTTTAGACTCCTCAAGCTTGCCTGCCATGAGATTTATCTGCTCTGCCAATTCCTCCAATTCATCGCCTGTCTTGATATTCAGCCTGTAGCTGAAATCCTCCTTTGATATAAGTTCAACATCCCTGAAGAGATCAGAGAGGGGTCTTGTAAAATGCCTTGCTATAATTAATCCTGAGGCCAGGGCCATAAAAACAGTTGTAGCGCCGATTATAAAAAAGATTACCTTCAGATTAAAAACAGATGAGAATATATTCTCCCTTGGATATACAAGGGCAATGACCCAGTAATCTCCTGTCAATTTATCGCCTGTTGCAATCGGGGCATAGGATATAATCTCTTTTTCCATTTTTATAATGCCCTTTGAGCCTGATAAGATCTGAGAGATTATATCATCGGAATAATATTTGTTAAGATGCTCTTCGCCAAGCATATTTTCAATACTCCTGTTTTCATGCCTTGACAGATAAAAGCCTTCTCTGTTTACCAAAAATGTAGTGCCTCCCTTTGTTATATTCATCATCTGCATCTGTTCAATAATATAGCTGGCATATAAATTCACCATGATAATACCGCTCTTCTCATTTTTTTTATTAAAAACAGGCGTGGCAAATCTTACAACGGGTTTTTCAGGCATCTCAATCTCTCCCCTCTCTATATTCAAATCCATAGGAGAGACATAACATATGCCTTGTGAATATTTCATTGCATCTGTGAAGTAGTATCTATCGCCTTTATATTGAAGCAGATTTTGTGGTATTATCTTTGAATTTTTTCCATCGCTGTCTATCCTGATAACCTCGCTTCCATCTTTATCTATGTAGCGAAGCTGATAGTAGTATGGCTTTGTAATTGAAAAGGATAAAAACTCCCTTTCAAGTCTTCCCAATAAATAAACGGGGCCTTTATCCCTGTCTTCCCTTGCATC
>JAHFEP010000082.1:3615-11747 GCA_023248415.1 Nitrospirota bacterium | reverse complement strand
TGGCTCCCCGGGCCGGACTCGAACCAGCGACAAGGTGGTTACAAGTATGCCCCTATGTTTCCATAAGGCTTGGACTATCTCATCACCCTTTCTACCTGATTAAAGTAAAGTTAGGGTGTCGGGCGCTATAGAGGCTTATTGGTTGGGTTCCTCACCTCATAGTCTCTGCACGTTTCCGCTTACTTTTTTCCCATTCAGCGGACTTCGCTCAGGATTACCATACCCTTAATACCTAATAGGGTTTAGGCTTCCCTGAATTCACCCGATTTTGCAACCACGGTTTCCCGTGGAAGCTGCACTTTGAGCGTGAATCTCTCGGTGACAATTGGCACACAATAAAATACACTTATCTAACTCTTCTTTAACCTTGACCCAGCTTCTCGTATAACCTCTCTCAGAAATGCTGAAGTCTTTACCTGAAGAGTTGCTGTGATGGAACTCTAACGCTTCTATGCAACGATTGTAACCGCAGACCTCACAACATCCGCCTTTATAGTCAACAGCCATCTGACGGATTTTCTTCCGACGTTTGTGAACAGCTCTTATTAAATACTGCCTGCGGTCTGCATAACACCGTGTTTCGCGTTTAGCCAAATGTCTTTCCCTTTGAAAGACTCACTGCTCGCCGCCTCACGGCGGTCCGCACAGCCACCTGCTCTACCGACTGAGCTACCGGGGAGTATCGGTTTTGCTCTATTAAATTTTGTAGTTATTTTAAACTATCTGGCGGGCATCGTCAAGAAAAATATTTGCCCCAAAAATAGACTTTGATTTTTGGGAAAACTGGTAAGTTGTCTGCCAGACAAGGCAGAGGCCATTTTTGCGACGCAGCCGTATGTAACCTATACGGTGAGGAGCAAAAATGTGTTGATAACAAAGTATGGCTGGCAAATCGCCAGTTTATAAAATAGCGAGTTTTTAATTGCTATTTTATGGTTTGCTATCTTCCAGCCTTCTTTAACTCCATCAATACCTGTTTCGCAACCTCTTTCAATGTATCAAAAACACCCCTTCCATCCTTTGCAACTCCCTCAAACCAGGGCACATTTCTTGGATTAAGAACCCTGTTCATCTCTTCTACAGGCACAACATTCGGGAGGTCCCTTTTATTATATTGGATGCAGAATGAGATTGCGTCTAAATTATATCCCTGTTCTGTAAGGTTTGTCCTGAGATTCTCAAGACTCTCTATGTTTGCTTCCATCCTCTCAACCTGTGAATCTGCCACAAACACAACGCCGTCAACACCTTTTAATATAAGCTTTCTGCTTGCATCATAGAATACCTGTCCCGGAACAGTATATAAATGAAAACGGGTCTTAAACCCCCTTATCATTCCCAGAGCTAATGGCAGAAAATCAAAGAACAACGTCCTCTCTGTCTCAGTTGCCAGGGATATCATCTTTCCCTTTGCATCTGGGGATGTCTTTTTATATATGTATTGAAGATTTGTTGTCTTGCCGCCTAAACCGGGGCCGTAGTAAACAATCTTACAGTTTATCTCGCGTGCAGAGTAATTTATAAATGACATTAACCGTTTCTTCCTTCCATATTTTCAGTTTTAGGTGAAGAGCTTATCAATATCCTCTTCTGTAATCTCAGCAAATGGCGACTTAGCCTCACCCTTTACACCCTTCTCCTTTTCCACCTTCAGAAGAATGCGATTAAATATATTTGACAATGCCTCTGCGCTCTTTTTAACCCGCAGTCTTACGAGTCCTAAGGATGACCTCTGGTCAAATATAACAACAAGTATGACCCTCTGGCTGATTATAGATATATGGATATTATCCCTCTCCCCTTCATGAAAAAGGATGGAAAACTCTTTTTCTCCGATGAGCTTTGCCATTCCGCCTGTAGCTGCAATATTGCCTGCTGTAAGAGAGGCTAAGGATGTGGTATCAAGATTTTCTGTCTCCCCAACTGCTGTTATAAGCTGTCCATTTTTATCCACAACAAATGTCAGCTTGGCATTTGCCTGCTCATGGAGCTTGGAGAGCTCTTCATCAATCAGCTTGAACTCCTCTTCATACATTACTAAATCTGAACCAGCCATCTTCTCCTGACTCCTTTACCTCGTTAGAAAGAACTGTGCCTTTCTGTTTATCCCCGCCTTTACTAATGGCGGTTTAAGTATTTAATTTCAAATATAGCATACAATACCAATAATTTCAAGGAGATTACCCCTTTTTATAGACTGGCCAACCTCTGGAGCGCCTCCCACTCCTTATCTATATCTTGTTGAATTTGTTTAAGAAGTTCTGCATTTTCAGGCTTAAAAAGGTGCCTGAATCTACCCTGCGGTTTTAACCATGCATCAATGGGCAGTTTCTCCTTAGGCTTATAATTTATAGTATATTTACCGTTTTCCACCTCATATAACGGCCAGAAACAGGTATCAACAGCAATCTTTGACAGGCCTATTGTATCCTTTGCCTCTGACTTCCAGCCAGGAGGACATGGAGATACAACATTTATGAATGAAGGCCCGTCAACAGAAAAGGCCTTTTCTGCCTTTTTGGTTAAATCAAGCCAGTTGTGCGGGGATGCCTGAGCAACATAGGGTATATTGTGGGCAACAACAATCTTTGTCAGGTCCTTCCTTTTTTGCAGTTTACCCTGAATTACAACACCTGCAGGGCTTGTGGTTGTTGATGCGCCAAAGGGTGTTGAACTGGAACGTTGCACACCTGTATTCATATATGCGCCATTGTCATAACAGACATATAAAAACCTGTGACCCCTTTCCAATGCGCCTGATAAGGATTGAAAACCAATATCATAAGTGCCGCCGTCTCCGCCAAAGGCAACAAAGTTTATCTTTTTATTTATCTTTCCCTTTTTCCTTAATGCCCTGTACATTGTCTCAATGCCAGAGGCTGTTGCAGCAGCATTCTCAAAGGCGCTGTGTATCCAAGGCGCCCTCCATGCTGTAAAAGGAAATATTGTGGATGCCACTTCAAGGCACCCTGTTGCATTTGCAAGGACAACTGGCGCATCTGATGTCCTTAATATAAGATTTACGATAATCGGGGCGCCGCATCCAAGGCACATCCTGTGCCCGCCTTCCATAATAGGCTCTTTTTGGATTAAATCCTTAAGCTTTGCCATATGCCGCCTCCTCTCCGCGGACAGTTATATATTCGGATACAGTCCTTATCTTTCCAGTATTTTTGATATCCCTAAGCTCACGATAAACCGTCTCTATGTCAGGCAGCATCAAATCCCTGCCGCCTAATCCAAATATCTTATTAATCATTATAGGCTGTTTCTTATTATTATATAGCGCAGACTTAAACTCCATAAATAAAGGCCCGCCCTCTGCGCCATGTGAATCAGCCCTGTCCATTATTGCAACTGCCTTTACATTTGAAAGCGCATCTGATAATTCATTATACGGAAATGGCCTGAAGACACGCGGCCTTAATAAGCCGACCTTCTCGCCCTTTGCCCTCATTGCATCAACAACTACCTTTACAGTACCTGCCGCAGAGCTTAATATAACAATTGCAATCTCTGCATCATCCATATAATACTCTTCAAAATATTCAAATCCCCTGCCAGAGAGCTTTTTATACTCCCTTGCTACATCTAAAATCACCTTTCTTGAATTCTTCATTGCCTCTGCCTGCGCCCTTTTGTGCTCCATAAAATAGTCCTGAAGATCCAATGCGCCGTAGGTTACAGGATGCTCAACATCAAGCAGCGGATGGGTTGCCTTGTACTCGCCTGCAAAATCCCTGACTGTCTTGTCATCCAATAGCTCAAGCGAATCAATTGCATGGCTTGTTATAAAACCGTCCATACAGGACATAACAGGAAGCCTTACATCCATATGCTCGGCAATCCTTACTGTTTGTATCTGATTGTCATATGCCTCCTGTGCATTCTCTGCATATATCTGAATCCAGCCTGAATCCCTTGCGCCCATTGAATCGCTGTGGTCTCCGTGGATATTGATCGGAGCGCTCAATGCCCTGTTCACACATGCAAGCGTTATAGGGAACCTCATGCCTGCTGCTATATAGAGCATCTCCCACATCAATGCAAGGCCCTGCGATGATGTTGCTGTCATCACCCTGCCGCCTGCTGCAGCAGCGCCTATGCAGGCGCTCATTGCGCTGTGCTCGCTCTCAGTCGCAATCAGCTCTGTATCAACAAGGCCGTCTGCAACATACTCAGAAAACTGCTCCATCACCTGTGTTGACGGTGTAATAGGATATGCAGCGCAGACATCAGGATTTATCTGCCTCATTGCAGTTGCCACTGCAATATTTCCTGTTAATGCAACTAATTTACCCATTTTTTTACCCCTTTCTTTAAATCTTTTATTTTTTACTAACGGCAAAGTAAAAAGCTCCAGATGCAAGGCGGAGCGAGGGCTCGCACCGCAGCATACAGGTTAGTATGTGAGGATGCGAGGCCGATGCGACAACGCCGCAGATTGACTTTTTACGAAGCCGTCACTTTCCTTCTTTTGCCTTTGCCTCTTCTATCATTGTAATAGCCTTCACATTATCAGGACACTCCACTGCACAGATGCCGCAACCCTTGCAGTGTTCATAATCAAAGTGATTCACCTTGCCATCAACAAGACAGACTGCTGAGTCAGGGCAGAATATCCAGCACCTCATGCAGTTTGTACATTTATCTAAATCTATTACTGGCCTGAATGTCCTCCAGTCGCCTGTTGCATATTTTTTTGTATTTGCTGCTTCTAAGATTACACCGCCGATTGGCAAATCCTTCCATCCCTTTTTCATTCTCCCTTTACCTCCTCATAGGCCCTCTTTACAGCCTCAAGGTTTTTCTGTGTTATCTTCTCAGGAAATTTCTTTTCAAAATCCTCCTTAACATCATCAAGCACCCTTTTAATATCAACTATGCCTGAGACCTTTGCCAATGCGCCGAGCATGGCTGTATTTGGAATGGGTTTTCCTATTATCTCAAGACTTATCCTTGTGGCATCAATGGTATAAATCTTTCCGCCTTTTAAATTTATCTTCTTGCGGACTGCTGCCGGGTCATCCTTTGTATTGACTAAAAATACCGCCTTTTCATCTGTCCCTTCTGTAAAATCTGTAGTTCCTACAAGTGTTGGATCAACAACTACTACTATACCCGGGTTTGTTACGCCGCAGTGTATTGTGAGCCTTTTGCCGCTGATTCGGTTATATGCCTTTACAGGCGCCCCTGTCCTCTCAGGCCCGAATTCCGGAAATGCCTGAACATATTTGCCGCCCACCATTGCTGATTGGGCAAAGAGCTTTGCTGCTGTAACTGTGCCCTGACCGCCCCTTCCGTGCCATCGTATTTCAGTTGCCTCATACATTGTTTTAACCCTCCTTTACCATCTCTTTAAATACTTCCATAAGGCTGTTCAAAAAGCTCCAGATGCAAGGCGGAGCGAGGACTCGCACCGCAGCATACAAGTTAGTATGTGAGGATGCGAGGCCGAAGCGACAACACAGCAGATGGACTTTTTCAACAGCCTTGCTATATATCCCGCCTTCCTTCAAGAGACTTTATTAAAGTCACCTCATCTGCATATTCCAAGTCGCTGCCAACAGGAACGCCATAGGCAATCCTTGTTGCCTTTATGCCGGCAGACTTAATAAGCCTTGAAAGGTATATTGCAGTAGCCTCGCCCTCTATTGTAGGGTTTGTGGCAATTATTACCTCCTCAACTCCATGACCATTGCTGAGCCTCTGCATAAGACCCTCTATCTTTATATCCTTTGGCCCAATCCCGTCAAGCGGAGAGAGCGCGCCTATCAGGACATGATAGAGCCCCTTATATTCCTTGGTCTTTTCAATAGCCAAAAGATTGCTCGGCTCTTCTATAACTAAAATCTTTTTCCTGTCCCGCATCGGGTCAGAGCAGATTTCGCATATTTCAGCTTCAGTAATATTATTGCACACAGAGCAGAACCTGCTCTTTTCCTTTAAATCTACAATTGCCCTCGCAATTCCCCTTGCCTCAGAATCATCCATCTTCAGCAAAAAGAAGGCGAGCCTCTGTGCAGTCTTCTGGCCTATACCAGGAAGCCTCATCAGCTCTTCTATCAATCTGTTAAGCACGCCTGCCTGAGCCATCTATTCCCCTAAAACAGACCCGGAATATTAATGCCCATTGTAAGCTGTTTCATCTCCTCTGCCATCATGTCCTTAGACTTTCTCAATGCCTCGTTCACTGCTGCCAATATCAAATCCTGAAGCATATCTGCATCATTTGAATTTATAACAGAGGGGTCTATTTTGATAGAGATAATTTCCTGCTTTCCATTTGCAACCACTGTTACTACACCGCCGCCGGCAGATGCCTCCACTGTCTTTACACCTACATCTTCCTGAATCTTCTTCATCCTTTCCTGCATCTGCATTGCCTGTTTCATCATATCGCCGAACATCTTTTTTGACATCTCCTATCTCTCCTCTATCTTCCGCACACCTAACAGCTTTCCGCCGAATATATCCAGTGCATCTTTTACCATGGGGTTTATATCTACCCCGTCCTTCATATTGCTGTTTCTGCTGTTGGCATTTGTTGAGATTTTAACAAATTTCAATTGTATCTCCCTATGACAAATATCATTTATAAGATTTTTTAATATCCTCTTGTTATCATCCCTCTCTATTATTTCTATCAAAAATGATGTCCTGTCGCTAAACCCAATTATAAGCTCCCTTTCAGAGCTTCTGACTAATTCTCCCTGCTCAAGATATGAACCTATATTCGGCTTCTTCTCCTTTACCCTGTTTATTAATTCCTCCCAGTTTACAGAAGAGCCGTTTCCATTATTCAGTTCATTTGCCTCGCTTACACCATAATTAACATCCCCTGTTTTTAGCGGCATCTTAACAACATCTTCTGACTTCTGACTCCTGACTTCTGACTCCTGACTTCTGTCTTCAGTCTTCTGGCTTCTGCCCTCTGTATTCTGACTTCTGGCTTCTGACTTCTGTTCTGTTTTATTTGTATTACCCGAATTGCTGCTGACTAATTCAATAAGCTTATCTATATTTTTAAAAGAGGGTATGTGCACAGCCTTTATAGCAGCCATCTCAAGAGACATCCATGGATATGGAGACCGCCTTATCTCCTCATGCACCTTTGAAAATATGGAAAAGAGAAGCTGCACATCTTCCATTGAAAGGCCTTCAGCAAGCCTTTTGATTTCATCTACCGCATCCCTTGAAAGCTCAATTAATTCTTCAGGAGAAATTGATACCTTTACAATCATTATATTTCTTATATGCTCAATAAGGTTATTGCAGAATTGCCTTACATCATATCCGCAGTCCTGAACCTCCCTTATTATCTTAATGATGCCTGCAGAATCTTTATTCTTTAATCTGTCAATAAATGACAGCATAATATCCTTATTTATAACACCGAGGACATCTGCAATCTCCTTCTCATCAACCTTTTTGCCGCAGAAGGATATAACCTGATCAAGGATGCTTAAAGAATCCCTCATGCTGCCGTCTGCTGCCTTTGCAATAATTGACAGGCCGTTATCATTTATATCAATGCCGTCTTTCTCTGCAATAAAGCGGAGCCTGTCAACAATCTCTATCAGCGTAAGCCTCTTAAAATTAAAATGCTGGCAGCGGGAAAGCACTGTTGCCGGTATCTCATGAACCTCTGTTGTAGCAAAGACAAAAATCACATGGGCTGGCGGCTCTTCCAGTGTCTTAAGGAGGGCATTAAATGCCGAGTTTGAGAGCATGTGCACTTCGTCTATAATATACACCTTGTACTTGCCGTGCATGGGCGCATATTTTACATTCTCCCTGAGTTCACGCACATCATCAACACCAGTGTTTGATGCGCCGTCAATCTCAAGGACATCAGTGGAGAGGCCGGAGGTGATTTCCCTGCAGGGGTCGCAGTTATTGCACGGCTCTGGTGTAGGTCCATTAATGCAGTTTAATGCCTTTGCTAAAATGCGGGCAGCAGTTGTCTTTCCCACGCCCCTTGAGCCGGAAAAGATATAGGCATGGGCAATGCGGTCATTTTTAATGGCATTCTGCAAGGTCCTTGTTACATGGCCCTGGCCGATTATGTCTTCAAATCTCTGTGGACGCCATTTTCTTGCTGAGACCTGATATTCCATTTGCCCTTCTTT
>JAHFEP010000082.1:1572-3515 GCA_023248415.1 Nitrospirota bacterium | reverse complement strand
ACCTGATGATTCAGTCTCTTATCTTGAGTTATATTATAAAGTGTCCTGCATGCGCCTGCCTTTGGGTCTGTACAGCCAAAAACGAGCCTGTCTATTCTTGCAAGAACCATTGCGCCTGCACACATCGCACATGGTTCCAATGTAACATATAATGTTAAGCCAGTCAGACGCCATCTGTTTAGCTTCTTTGCTGCCTTTTTTAAGGCTATTAATTCAGCATGTGCTGTCGGGTCATTCCATATTTCTCTCTTGTTTCTCGCTTTGGCAATGACCTTTCCATTTAATACAGCCACTGCGCCAACAGGAGTCTCGCCTTCTTCTGCTGCCTTTTCAGCCTCTATCATGGCAAGGCGCATAAACCTTACATCATCTTCATCCATAAGGCTGTTTTAGTTACAAGTTATTAGTTATTAGTAAATTCGCCTTCGGCGAATTTTTGGCGCGCCCAGAGGGATTTGAACCCCCAGCCTACAGATTCGTAGTCTGTTGCTCTATCCAGTTGAGCTATGGGCGCCTGTTGCTTCGCTCCATTGTAAAATAAAAAATGTAAATTTTAAAATGCTGATTGCTTTTATTGTTCTTTTTTATTTCTAAATTTGCACTTTGCAATTTTCAATTTGCAATTCCACATTCAGCGAATGTGGTTTATGACCCCTTCACACCTTCTTTTAAGACAACACCAAATCTGTTGTGCATAAAGGGATGCATTGTTGGAAACTTAGAAAACATCCACCCCTTAAATATTACCTTGCCGCTTTCTGTTACAGTTACATTCACACCAGGGTTATCAGAATTATTGGACTTTGATGTATATATATTGCCGTCCATCGTAAATGATGGAAGAAAGTCTCCTGTCTTTATTACAATCTTTGAATCAGGTATAGTAAATTCGCTGTTTAATTTTAACTCGTAGTCCTTTTTGGTATTGCTCTTTTTGTCCTCAATAGTCAGTATCACCCCACGCCACTTTCCCTTTACAGAGTCTGGAATAACTATTACAGATTCTTTCTCCTGTTGTTTTGTGGCAGCGCCGTGCGGATCTGCGCCGCCTTCAGGCATTACCATTCCGGGACCCGGCACCCCGTGCCCTGTGTATACACCTTCCTGCCCCTGTTGAGCGGGAATCTGTGTTTTAGTTTCTGCCTTCTTTTCCTCTTTCTTGCCGCACGCTGCAACTGTAAAGACAATTGCAAGAATTGATACATATATTAACAACCTCTTCATCATAGAATATTCCTCCGTAATTTGGTTTATAGTTTTTATCTGTTAGTTATTTGTTACCAGTTATAGGTTAATAGTTATAAGTGAAAAATTGCGCTGCAATTTTTCTTGGCGGAGAGAGAGGGATTTGAACCCTCGAGAGAGCTTTTGGCCCCCTACACGATTTCCAGTCGTGCTCCTTCAACCACTCGGACATCTCTCCATTAACTACAGTGAACAGTTGTTAGTGAATAGTCGTTAGTAAAAACCCTCTTTGAAAACTAATCACTGTTCACTATTCACTCTTCACTGGTTTTATTGGCGGAGAGGCAGGGATTCGAACCCTGGGTGAGGTTTTACCCCCACAGCCGCTTAGCAGGCGGCTGCCTTCGACCAGCTCGGCCACCTCTCCATGATTTGCTTCGCAAATACTTATAACTCTCAACTATTAACTTTTAACTTCTTAAAAAAGAATAAAAACTATTGCTGCGCAAATACTTATAGCTTTTAACTAATACTTTTAATTTCTCAGAGAAGAACGAAAACCACTTAGTTGTTTAACCAGTTCTTCTGCTTGATTTTCTATTTTTACATTTAATTCAGCATCTATCATTTTATAATGAAATGCTAAATCAAAGCCAGCAACTACTTCATAGACTGACCTAATTGATATACTTAAAAACCTTGCAAACTCTATATCTGAATTATCAGCAGAGCCCTCTGCAATATTCAAAACAATTGAA
>JAHFEP010000082.1:0-1472 GCA_023248415.1 Nitrospirota bacterium | reverse complement strand
GTCATTTAGTTAAAGGTTATAAGTTAATAGTTACAAGTGAAAAATTGCGCTGCAATTTTTCTTGGCGGAGGGTGAGGGACTCGAACCCCCAAGGGCAAAGCCCGCTGGTTTTCAAGACCAGTGCCTTACCAGTTAGGCTAACCCTCCCAGATTTGCTGCGCAAATACTAATAACCAATAACTTTTAACTTTTAACTATTCTTTCCATTCCTCCCATATAATGCCTTAGCGCCTCTGGTATAATTACAGAACCGTCTTCCTGTTGGTAGTTCTCTAAGATGGCAACCAATGTCCTTCCAACTGCCAAGCCTGAACCGTTCAGTGTATGCACATATTCCAACTTTGCCTTTGGCTCGCGCCTGAATCTGATATTCGCCCTCCTTGCCTGAAAATCAGTAAAATTACTGCAAGAAGAAATCTCCCTGTACTTGTTCTGTGCCGGCAGCCATACCTCTATATCATAAGTCTTTGCTGCAGCAAAACCCATATCGCCTGTACAAAGGACAATCACCCTGTAAGGAAGGTTCAGCCTTTTAAGCACCTCTTCTGCATTTAATAGGAGTGCTTCAAGCTCATTATACGAATCCTCTGGCTTAACAAATTTTACCAGCTCTACCTTATTGAACTGATGCTGCCTGATTAAACCCCTTGTATCCTTCCCATAAGAGCCTGCCTCCCGCCTGAAACAAGGCGTATATGCCGTGTAATATATGGGAAGTTTATCCCCCTCTAATATCTCGTCACGATGGATATTTGTTACAGGCACCTCTGCTGTTGGTATAAGAAAATAATCGTCATTCTCAACCTTAAACAGCTCCTTTTCAAACTTTGGGAGCTGGCCTGTGCCTGTCATGCTTTGCCTGTTTACCATAAAGGGCGGCAGCACCTCTGTGTAGCCATGCTCCTTTGTATGCAGGTTAAGCATAAAATTTATCAAAGAACGTTCAAGGAGCGCGCCTGCGCCTTTATAAAGGGCAAACCTTGCGCCTGTTATCTTCCCTGCCCTTTCAAAGTCTATTATATCAAGCTCCTCGCCTATGTCCCAGTGCGCCTTTGGTTTAAAGGAGAGCTTTGGCGGTTCGCCCCATTTTTTAACCTCTATATTCCCTGTTTCATCAGGCCCCACAGGCACAGATGCGTCAGGCAGATTTGGGATTAAAAGGAGTATCTCCGCAATAGAATCCTCGCACCTTTTTATCCTCTCATCAAGCTCCTTAATCTCATAGGAGATGCCCTTCATCTCCTCCATTTTATCTTCTGCAGTCTCTTCTTTTCCTTCACGCTTCAGCTTGCCGATTTCATCAGAGGCGCTGTTCCTCTTTGCCTTTAACTCATCCGCCTTCTTTAGGAATTCCTTTCTCTTGTCATCATAGCGGACAAGGTCTTCAAGGTCTAAATCAATGCCCCGCTTTTTGATCTCGTTTGTTACTTTCTCTCTGTTTTCCCTTACAAATTTTAAATCAAGCATTGAAT
>JAHFEP010000234.1 GCA_023248415.1 Nitrospirota bacterium | reverse complement strand
TACAAGGTATAATTATGCAAAAAGACATAAGCTGTAAGATAACCAGTGTTGTACTTAAATATATTGATAGAGAAAAGGGCAGAAAGGGTGTTGATGAATATGTTAAAAGGATAGGTTTAAGTGAGGAATATCTGAAAGATCAACATAACTGGCTTTCTTTTGATATTTATGCAAAACAATTTGAATACGCAGTTGATATATTAAAAGATAAGGATGCCCCTTATAAAATAGGTCTTTTTGCTGCGAGTAAGGAGAATGTTGGCTCTATCTTTGTATTTGTAAGAGGAATGGCAAATCCTTACATGGCATATAGATTGATAGGAGAGACGCAAAAAAGGTTTAGCAGGGTAACTAAAGCAGAATTATTACACATGGACAGCAATAAGGCATTAGTGAAAAGTTTTGTTTTTGATGGATATAAAGCTACAAAGCATATGTGTGATTACAGAAAGGGCATCTATGCGTCTACGCCTATGGCATGGGGTCTTCCTCCTGCACAGATAAAAGATATTAAGTGTCAGGCAGAGGGCGCTGATTCATGTATTTATGAAATAAGCTGGATAAACAGGTCAACAGGATACCTGTCAAAAGCAGGATTGGCAGCAGGCATCCTGTTTGATATAATTCTGTATAATTATATTCCGTCATTTCAGCAATTAGACGCATCCATAAAGCCGATTTTAATTTTATTAATACCTCTTTTTGCCTATTTGGGCGGCAAGACAGCAGACCTTCATAATACAATCAAAACAAATCTTGTAATTAATGCAGAGCAGAACGAGGAGATAGACAGGTCAATGAAACTCCTTGAAGTGAAATATGAGGAGCTTGAGCTGCTCAACCGCAGCCTTGAGCAGAAGGTAGAGGAGAGGACAGAGGAGTTAAATAATTCAAATATAGAATTAGAGGCAACGCTTGAAATGGTTACTGAGGAAAAGTTAAAGATAGAGGCGATAATCCACGGCATAGCAGATGGTGTTGTTGTGGCTGATAAGAATCATAAAATAATTACAATAAACCCTGCTGCGAAGAATATATTTGGGTGGGAATCAGGAAAAATAATAGGTAGGGAAATGGGTTCCAGTCAATTTGACTGTAATGAGCTTATTGCTATGTTTGAAAAATCGTATAATACTGAAACAAAGGCATATTCCAAAGAGATTAAAATTTTAAACTCAAGCGGAGAAGCGGATAAAATTCTAAAGGTGATTTCATCCGCCATTTTTCATAAAAACAGTGATTTGATGGGCATTGTCTCAGTATTCAATGACATAACGCACTTAAAGATGCTGGACAAGATGAAATCTGACTTTGTTTCTAATGTTTCACATGAGCTTAGAACACCGCTATCCTCTATCAAGGGCTCTGTAGACAATATGCTTGACGGCATTACCGGCGAGGTCAGCGAGAAACAGAAGCAGTATCTCTTCAGAATCAAGAATAATACTGACAGATTAATCAGGCTGATAAATGAGTTATTAGATTTATCCAGAATTGAATCAGGCAGAATAAAATTAAGGCCGTCTCCTGTTTCAATTAAAGATATTATAAGAGATGTAACTGAAAGCCTGATGCCAGTGGCAGCAATTAAAGGCATAGAGTTTGTGATTTCTGATAAGAATTCCAACCTTGTTGCAACAGCAGATAGGGATAAGCTCAATCAGATATTTATAAATCTTTTAGACAATGCAATAAAATTTTCAAAGGAGGATGGTAAAATAGAGATAAGTACAGAGAAACTGGATAATAATTTTATCAAGGTTTCAGTAATTGATAAAGGCATTGGTATTTCAGAAAAGGATAAAGAAAAGATATTTGACAGATTCTATCAGATAGGAAGCGGTTCAACTGTAAAGACTAAAGGGACAGGTCTTGGTCTTGCAATAACAAAGAGCCTTGTTGAGCTGCAGGGGGGGAAGATATGGGTGAATGGCGAGATTGATAAAGGAAGTAAATTTTCATTCACCCTTCCGCTTTATAACAAACAACATCAGGTATCGGAGGAAATTAATGAATAACGCTCTTATAAAGATATTGGTTGTTGATGATGATCCTGACCTTTTGGACCTTATTTCTGACAGACTCTCTGCAAATGGTTTTAATGTTATAAAGGCAGTCAATGGCCTTGATGCATTAAATGCCATTAAAAAAGAGGAGCCCACAATTGTTTTTTTGGATTTACAGATGCCGAAGATGAGCGGTATGGATGTGTTAAAGACAATAAAAAAGGAAGGCATAAATGTTACTGTGATTGTTATTTCTGCTTTCGGTACAATTGAATCAGCAGTTGAGGCAATAAAGGAAGGCGCCTATGACTTTATAGTTAAACCATTTGACCCAACCCATTTAGAGGTAGTAATCAATAAGGTTCTTGAAAGAGAAGGTCTAAAATGTGCAAAGGAGTATCTCTCCTCCCAACTTGGGGAGAAATACAGATTTGTTATAGGTAATAATTCTAAAATGGCAGAAATAGTGGATATGGCTAAGAAGGTGGCAATCAGCAAGTCAACTGTCCTCTTATTAGGCGAGAGCGGCACAGGCAAGGAGGTTATTGCAAGGGCAATACATCAGTGGAGCGACAGGGCAAAGGGCCCTTTTATTCCTGTAAACTGCGTAGCATTATCAGAGAATCTCCTTGAGAGTGAGTTATTCGGCCATGAAAAAGGCGCATTTACAGGCGCGATTCAGCAGAAAAAGGGGAAGCTTGAACTTGCAGACAGCGGGACGCTTTTTCTTGATGAAGTAGGCGATATAAGCCCATCTCTGCAGGCAAAGCTTTTAAGGGTTTTGCAGGACCATGAGTTTGAAAGAGTCGGCGGCACAAAGTATATAAAAGTTGATATAAGGGTTGTAGCAGCAACAAACAGAGACCTTAATAAGGCTATTGCAGACGGCAAATTCAGGGAAGACCTCTATTATCGTTTGAATGTTGTTAATATTAAGATGCCGGCATTAAGGGATCGCAGTGATGATATTCCAATATTAGCAGAGTATTTCGTTAACAAATTTAATACTGAAATGAAAAAGAATGTTAAAAAGATATCAAGCGAGGCAATGAATATCTTTTCACAATATCACTGGCCAGGCAATATCAGGGAACTTCAGAATGTAATTGAAAGGGGGGTTGTTTTGTGTAACGGTTCAACGTTATTGCCTGAGGATTTGCCTTTATTACCATCAACTGCAGTCCAAGCTGTGCCTGAAATTGGCTTTCATAATGCTATTAAGGAGTATAAGAGAAACCTGATTCGTGAGGCATTAAAGAGAAACAGCGGCAGCCAGGCAAAGACAGCGGACTACCTTGATCTACAGAGGACATATCTGTCAAGATTGATAAAGGAATTAGATATAAACGGATAAAATTTGATTTCTTAAATGACTCTAAAGAGTGTATCTAAAAGTATAACCGTGTATCTGATTAGATAACCGCCTCAACAATCATCTTTAAAATCATGTCGTATAAGCATCATTATTAACTCTGTTGTAACTATTTGATATTACACAATATTTCTGCTGGTGGACACAGCATACCGTGTCCCTACTATACTTGTTATTCTTTGGCATGGTTATTGCTTTTATAATAGCAGGAGGATGTAATAATGAATACAAAGATATTAATTGTTGATGATGAGAAGGATATTCTGGATGTCTTACGCGACAGGCTTGAGCAGGAATTTTCAGAGATACTAATTGCATCCAATGGTTCTGAGGCTGTTAGAATAGTAGCTCAGGACAGGCCCAATATCGTTATTATGGATATTAATATGCCTGTTCTTAACGGGATTGAGGCAAAAAGGATGATTAGAAATAGCGGGCTACGTATACCTATTATCTTTCTGAGTGTAAGACCAAAGGATGAGCTTCTTGATGAGATGGATGAAAATACAATTTTTATGGAGAAAACTGTTAATTTTAAGGAATTAAGCTCTGTTATTAATAAGCAAATAATGGCTTAAGAAAGAGGTTGTTATGGAAGGTTCAATATTAAATATGGAAAAGAAAGAGAGTGAAAAAACAATCCTGAAAAAATGGACGAAGGTAAACGGCAATGGCAACAATGGTAATGGCGACAGCAATTTCCATCCCTCAACCATAATGTATAGAACCACTAAGGCTTCGGACAGACTTTCTTTCTCAATCGGTGATACATGGATAGAAATAATAGATGGAACAGCATGTTCTTATAAGGTATTATCCTCAGAGGATATTATAATCCCTGCCGGAAAATATAGATGCTTTAAGGTGAGCGAGGAAGTGGAAGGTGGAATGCGAAACCACTATTGGTTTGCATCTAATGTAGGCATTGTTAAGTGGGAGGTGGG
>JAHFEP010000233.1 GCA_023248415.1 Nitrospirota bacterium | reverse complement strand
ATGAAAAGGCTTTTACTTGCAATTTTGATAAGCAGCGCAGCAGTTTTTCTCCCTGTATCTCAGGCAATGTCTGCTCCAAATACATACGGCATAACAAATACAAGGCACAACATGTTAGTGTCATATACTACAAATGCCATAATGTTAGCTACTGTTGGCACAGGATATAATAACTATGGTGAAGTTTGTGTTTATTGTCATACACCGCACGGGGCGCAGAACAGCGCTGCCCCTCTCTGGAATAGAACACTCCCTGCATCTGGAAATTATACCCCTTATTCAAGCACCACAATTGATGTAAATGGAGGGACAATCCCTCAGCCTGATGGCATATCATTGGCCTGTTTATCATGCCACGATGGGACAATAGCTGTAGACTCTATAGTGAATAAACCCGGATCCGGATACTACACGTCAGGAGGTTCTACTACTTGGGGTTCTACTAATACAGCACCTAATCACAGTGCATTGGCTCAACCATCCCAGGGAGGAACAACTTGCCTATCTTGCCACAGCGCAGGTGGCACTGCGGCCGCTACCCCCTTTGAGGTCGCTGCCCTTACCCAAAATCTGAGCAATCAGCATCCTATTTCCATGAATTACCCGACAGCAACACAAGACCCAAAGTTTAATCAATCAACATTAACCAACAATGGCATGGTTGCGTGGTTTGAAACAGGGGGAATGGCAAACAGGGCTGATGATAATGAGATAAAACTCTATAGCGACGGCTCTGGCGGATATAAGGTGCAGTGCGCATCGTGCCATAATCCGCATGGCACAAGGTCCGGGGTAGGAGATGCCCTCTATCCGACATTTTTAAGGAAGTCTAATTCAAGTAGTGATTTATGCCTTACCTGTCATATAAAATAAAAGGGCGGTCGTACGTTTTAAGATTTAAGTTGCAAGAGGGTTTAAGTTGTAATATAATTTACAAAATGCATCACGGAGGAATTTATAAAAATTTAATAGCAATACTATCCTTATTGCTCATAATCGGTTGTGCTGGAATAAAGACAGAAGGAGAATTAGTCTGGCCTCTGCCTCCGGATGAGCCAAGGATAAGATATGTTGGAACCATTACAACTTCGCGAGATGTAGAAAAAGAGAGTTTTGGCAAAACACTAAAAACTGCCGTGCTTGGCGGAGATATAGTTGAGGGATTAAGAAAACCCTATGGGGTTCACGCAGATAAAGACGGCAGGATATATGTAGCAGATACAGGATGGGGAAAGGTTCTTATCTTTGATTATGTTGCATATAAATTTGCAATACTCGGGACAGATGGCAATGGGGTTTTAACAAAACCAGCAGGCATAACAACAGACAGCACAGGCAGGATATATGTAACAGACACAGTTCAGAACAGGATTGTTGTATATGATAAAGATACAAATTTCCTTCTTGGTATCGGCAAAAAAGGGGATTTAGAGCAGCCTGTTGGCATTGCAGTAAATGAAAAGCTTGACAGGCTTTATGTGGTAGACACAAAGCTCAATAAAATTTTTGTATTCAATACTAAAGGAGACAAGCTCTTTGAAATAGGCAAAAGGGGCACAAATGACAGCGAGTTCAATTACCCGACCAATATTTTTATTGACAAAGAGGGCAGGCTCTATGTAATGGATACAATGAACTTCAGGGTGCAGATATTTGATGCAGAGGGCAAGTTTATAAAGAAATTTGGAGAGGTCGGAACAGGGTATGGCCAGTTTTCCAAGCCAAAAGGCATTGCAGTTGACAGCGAAGGGCACATATATGTGGTTGACTCTGCATTTAATAATATCCAGATATTTGACCCAGAGGGCAAACTGCTCCTCTTCTTCAGCAATATGGGAAATAAGCGCGGTGAGGTTTGGCTTCCTGCAGGGGTGTATATAGATGAAAATGACAAGATATATGTTGCAGACCAGTATAATAGACGGGTGAATATATATCAATATATGGGAGAAAGATACAAGGCACAGGCGCAAAAGGCAGCAGTTAAAAATTGAGTCAGAGTATCAAAGAGTCAAAGTTAAAAGATAATTGCTACTAAATGGTAACAATATTAAACTTGAATAGCCGAGAAATAAAATTTAATAATATTTTCAGTCAGTTAAGCAGCAAAAGAGGATAAATTAATATAACCAATCGGTAACACTATTTTAAAAGGGGGTGATGAGCCAATTTTTTAGGTAATAAAAACAAGCAGTTAGGAAATATGCAACAAGGCATAAACCTTGCATATATTAAAGTAAAGTATAAAAGTAGTGCAAGGCTTATAGCAATTAGTTCCCTCATTTGATTTCTCTTCTATAGGGGAGGGGTTAGGGTGAGGGGGGATAGGATTAGGATAATAATTATTAATAAAGGAGGGAATAGATGAAAAAAATAGTATTATTAACAGCACTTTTCACGATGCTCTATGCATCATCTGCCTTTGCATTGATTACAATGAGCAGACACAACCTTAGCGCCAGCCATGTTGAGGTAACTGAATCACCAACACCGTATCCTGATGTTTATACCCCTACTGGTACAACGGAGGTTTGTGTCTTCTGCCATACACCGCATGGAGGAACTACTGATGGACCGCTCTGGAACAGGGCGCTGGCTACAGCAGGTGCATATACCCCCTATTCAAGCACTACTATGGATTCAATCCCTGGTCAGCCAGGCGGTATATCTTTAGCATGTCTATCCTGCCATGATGGAACAATAGCATTGGATGCATTAAGAAATGCGCCGGGTTCAGGAGGATTCAACGCAACACCAACAAGCCAGGGCTGGACATTTAATGGCATCTCGACATCACCAGGTAATAACACATTACCAGAGGACGGCAGAATAACAAACCTTACACAAAACCTTGCTGATGACCATCCAATATCAATGGCATATCCTACAGCAACACAGGATCCAAAATTCAATGCAACCACTGGTACTTCTGCAACTGCCAGGTGGTTTGAGGAAACCGCCAATACCAGGGCAGACGATAATGAGGTAAAGTTATATCCAACAGGTACAGAATACAGGGTTGAGTGCGCATCATGCCACAACCCGCACGGGACAACGGCAGCATTTGGCACTCCTGCATCAAACCTTGCGCCAAATGGCGTTGATTATGCTACATTTTTAAGAAAATCTAATAATGCCAGTGCATTGTGCACAACCTGTCATATAAAATAAGCAGTCGTAACTATTAAGTCGTTAGTTAATTATAAGCTGAGCGCCACACATAGGTTGCTCGGCTTATTTTTTATGTAAATAAGGATGTTGAAACCAGTCTATGCTAAATTCAGATACCAAAAACAAAACAACCCTTTACCTTTTCTACGCCCTTATAATAGCAGTCCCGCTTTTTTTTGATTATTCATGGCTTATCAATAAGCCGCTCTTTTATGAATCCTTTTATCTGCCTAAAAGATTTGCCTTTCAGCTTTTAGTTACACTTATGTTTTTATATGCTGTGAGCCTGACGCTCAGGAGAGGGGAATTCTCTTTTCAAAAGAATCCTCTTGTTGTCCCTGTCTTGTTTTTTGCCTTCTGGAGCCTTTTATCCCTTTTTAATTCAATAAATATTCAGGTGAGCCTGCGGTATTATTCCCTCTTTTTTCCGCAGATTGGGTTATTTTTTTTAACTGTGTATCTATTGAATAATCCCCCTATATCCCCCTTTATTAAAGGGGGACAAAAGGGGGATTTAGAAAAAGGCGAAAAAGGAAAAGAATTGGACAAGGGAAGCATAGAAAAAACAGCCTTTATTGAGAAAATTTTAAATCTCCTTATAATTGTCAGCGCAGTAAGCGCAATAATAGGCATCCTGCAGTTCTTTGGCCTGAATTATGAACACGGTATAAAATGGAAAATCCCATCAAGGCTTCCTGATAAAACAGACATATACTCAACATACGGAAATCCAAATTTTATGAGCGGCTTTTTAGCCGCTGTCTTTCCGCTTATCTTAGTTAACCTATGGCATAATTTGAATGACACTAAAAAAAGGGCTTTGTATGTTATTGCAGCCTTAATTATTCTATTCTGCATCCTGATATCACGGACAAAGGCTGCATGGCTTGGAGTCATTATATCAACTATTTTATTATTTATTTTCGTTATTCGTGCAAAAGTAATCCCCCCTTACCCCCCTTTATTAAAGGGGGGATATTGGGGGGATTTAAAAAAATATCTCAAGGTCTCTGTAATAATATTCTTGGCAGTAACAGCAATTATCACAGGGATAAGCCTTATCCTGCCGGCAGAATCAAATCCAATACTCGCTGAATTATCATCTCTCAACCCGTCTAATATAACATTTAAGGGCAGGGAATTGATGTGGCTTACAACCTT
>JAHFEP010000232.1 GCA_023248415.1 Nitrospirota bacterium | reverse complement strand
AAAGGCAATAAATGGACATGGATAGGAGGCTATGCCTTTCATGCAGTCTTTTTAGTTGTAATCTTAAGGCACCTCAGATATTTCTTAAATCCTATACCAGAGCCAATAGCATTGATTCAGCCTATTGGCATATATGCAGGACTTGTTCTGCCAGCAACAGTAATATACCTATTTATTAGAAGGCTGATTGTTGACAGGACAAGATACATCTCCTCTATAGTTGAGGACTATGCCCTTCTTCTTTTGATACTATCAATTGCATTAAGCGGACTGCTTTTAAAATTTGTTACAAGGCCTGATTTGATAAATATCAAGGCATACATATTGAGCCTTATGTTATTCAGACCAACAACGATTCCATTAGACCCAATCTTTCTCATACATCTTT
The DNA here is from genome assembly GCA_023248415.1 of Nitrospirota bacterium. GTDB lineage: Bacteria > Nitrospirota > CAKKRA01 > 9FT-COMBO-42-15 > 9FT-COMBO-42-15 > 9FT-COMBO-42-15. The sequence continues at coordinate 3,947 of JAHFEP010000232.1, read as the reverse complement.
CGCTTGTCTTAATCCTGCTCGTATATTTTCCATACAGCAAACTCATGCATGCAGGCGGTATCTTCTTCAGCCCGTCAAGGAATCAGGCAGACAATCCAAGGGAGAAGAGGCTTGTTGCTCCATGGGCAGTTGATTTAAAGGAGAAACAATAATTATGGCTGATATACAAATCCCTGAGATAAAAGAGCGCATAGAGATACCAAATATAAAGATTGGCGCCACAGCAGACTACAAATGCCATCCTGCAAGCGAAGCACACATGACAAAGCTCGGCTTTCCAGTAAAACTTGTAGATAATTGGAAAGAGAAGTTATTGGAAAAGATGGCAGAGCTTTTGAAAAAATACAGGTCTCTGCAAGTATACCTTGATATTTGCGTTAAATGCGGGTCATGCACAGACAAGTGCCACTACTACCTTGGCACAGGTGACCCAAACAATATGCCTGTTGCAAGACAGGAATTGATGAGAAAGATATACAGGAAATACTTTACGCCAGCAGGAAAGTTGCTTGGCAAGCTGGTAAATGCAGAGGAGCTTACAGAGGACACGTTAAAAGAGTGGTACAGTTATTTTCATCAATGCTCACAGTGCAGGAGATGCTCTGTATTCTGCCCTTATGGCATAGATACAGCAGAGATATCAATGGCTGCAAGGGAGATGATGGATGCAATCGGCATGGGGCAGAAATATTCCAATGAGATTATTGCAAAGGTAGAAGAGACTGGAAACAATCTTGGCATACCAGCTCCAGCGCTCCGAGGCACATTGGATTTTCTTGAAGAGGATGTAAAGGAGACTACAGGCGTTGATGTAAAATTTCCAATGGATGTTGTTGGCGCAGATGTTCTGCTTATCGCGCCTTCAGCAGATTTTTTCAGCACACCGCATGTTGAGTCATTAGTCGGCTATGCAAAGGTATTTCATCAGGCAGGCATAAGCTGGACAGTCAGCTCCTATGCCTCTGAATTTGCAAATTTCGGCATGTTCATTGGCAATTATTCACACATGCAGAAGATTGCAGGCAGGATAAGGGAGCAGGCTCATGCGTTAAAGGTAAAGAGGATAGTTGTCGGCGAGTGCGGACATGCATGGAGGGTTGGTTACAGCTTCTGGAATACACTAATAGGGCCATTTGATTTTCTTGACCCAAAATATCCAGCGCCTCAGCATATCTGCGAGCTTTCTTATGATTTGATAAATAGCGGCGCATTAAAGCTTGATAAATCTGCGAATGACGAATTCACTGTTACATACCATGACTCCTGCAATGTTGCAAGGGCATCCAGAATGGGCAAAAAGCCCGGCGGCCAGTTTGAGATACCTCGGGCGCTCATCAGAGCATCCTGCAACAAGTTTGTTGATATGGCAGAACATACCATTAAAGAGAGAACCTTCTGCTGCGGAGGCGGAGGCGGCCTTCTGACAGACGAGCTTATGGAGCTCCGTGTCAAAGGCGCAGTGCCTCGTGTTCAGGCGCTAAAAGAAGTAATGGACAGCCACAATGTAAATTTCCTTGCCTTAATCTGCGCCATCTGCAAGGCGCAATTCACTAAAGTCCTTCCTTATTACAAGATGCCAATGGAGATGGTCGGCGGTGTTCACCAGCTCATCTCAAAGGCAATCGTCTTAGGGGCGAAAGAGTAGAAGGGTTGTCATTGTAGCTGTCTGGGTCAGGGAAAAGACTGCTGGCAGCGACTGCAATCACTGAGAGACCCAGTCATTTTTTTTTGCACCAGTTTCCGTAAAAGAAGGGAGGTGATGCAAACTATCTATAGCAAACGCATTAAGTATCGTTACATTGTCATTGCGAGCGAAGCGAAGCAATCTCGTATCTTTGATGGGATTGCTTCGCCGCTCCGCTCCTCGCAATGACACATTATTTATTGCTTTTGTATCAATCAGTCTTACAAAAACAAGAACTCATAAATAATTATTTTATATGGAGGTTAATATGTATATCCAAGGCGATGTATATTTAACAGAAGCAAAAAAGGTTCCTGAAAATGCAAAAAAAGTTAATACAAAAAATGGGAAGTTTATACTTGCAGAAGGCGAAGTAACTGGACATGCCCATGCTGTTGTAGATGATGAGTTAGAGGTATATGAAAAAGACGGGATATTATACATCAAGGCGAGCAGACCGTTTACAGTAGTGCATGAGGAGCATAAGCCTATCACTATTGAGGCTGGTATTTGGGAAGTAGACAGGCAAAGAGAATATGACCCGTTTTTGGAAGAAACAAGGATTGTAAGTGACTGAGGAGGAGATATGAATGAAATAACACTAAGGCAGATGGAAGAGCAGATAAATTTGCAGGTAGGGCAGATAAGGCGAAGTCTGATTAAAAGCCTTGCTAAAATGGGTGGGTATATAGAAGAGGATGTGATGAAGGTAAGTAGAAAGATATGGATGAAGACTGAAATGGGTAATATCATCAAGAGTATGCTTGATAATAATGGTTTTCTTGTAAACAGTGAAGACTGGAGCAAAGAGGTTGCTTTTTGGCTTGCAGGAGATGAGAATATAGAGATGACAGATGCGCACTGGGAGGTTGTTAATTTTCTGAGGGAGTATTATGAGAAATACAGGATACCGCCGCCTATGATAAAACTCATTAAGGCAGTCGGCAAGAAGCTTGGTCCTGAAAAGGGTAATCAAAAGTATCTGTATGAGCTTTTCCCAGGCGGACCCGCAAGGCAGGCATGTAAGATTGCAGGTTTGCCAAGACCACACGGCCACCTGTAAGAAGAATTCAGAATACAGAAGTTCGGAATGGAAACTAAAAGTTTCCCTCCGAGAGTAGAAAAGTAGGAGCATATATGAAAATTATTGATGAATATTATCAATATTGGCTTAATGTGGGATTAGACTGCACACCAATAAACCATGCTAAGGCAGAAGCACTGATTGATGAATTATATGTTTACAGCGGCTTAAAACCGCCTGCAAACAAGATATGGTTTCCGAGTCCGGCAGCGATTGTAAAAGAGACTGGCATATCTGCTTCAAACTTTTTTTGCGGCCAGCACAATGCCAACTGGGTCAGCTATTATGCTTATACTTATACTCAAGATACTTATTCATTGGTTACAGATGAAAAGTTATATCAGATTATAGTAGGGGTTACCAAGCATTTGCACTGGTATATAACAGGGGAGTCGCATTGTTTTTTGTCCGAGCGGCCGTTGTATGTAAGCTTTAAAGATAAGCTGCTGCATGCAGATGGGAAACCTGCAATATTATATCAAGACGGCTTTGCTATATACAGCCTGAACGGTGTTAGTGTTTCTAAAGAAATAGCAGAGACCCCTGCTGCTCAATTAGACCCTGAGATTATTCTCAAGGAGACAGATGCAAAAGTTAAGCTTGAGATTGTCAAAAAGATAAAGGCTGATAAGCTAAATTCAAAGATTCTTTTTAAAGAGACTGATGCAGAGGTTAGGATGGAGATTGTCAGAAAGATGGGGGCTGATAAAATAGCCCCTGATGTTCTTCTAAAAGAAGCCAATGCAGAAGTAAGACGAGAGATTGTCAGAAAAGTAGGAGTAGAGAGATTAGAAAAGAAATTGAAGCCTCGTGTGTTAGACAAGTGGGGTGATTATGAATTGCATGACTACTCAGAGCATTTCAGAAATATGCGATGTAAGCCTGTCTACCTGAAGATGAAAAACCCAAGCATCGGTGCATGGCATTATGAAGGGGTTAATATCAGAGAGATGTCTGCCCCTACATGCAAAGCAGCTTTGGAATGGAGATTGAAGGGAAAGGATTTTAATCCAAAGCAAATAACTTGAGGTATGAATCAGCAGCAAGTTTCATACGAAGGAGGTATCTGGAATGTCTATCAAATACCAGATTGACTTGGGCTGGGGCTTTGAATTACTAATCAGTGCAATAAATAGTTTACATTTTATAAACTCTATGTTACCATACGGGCATGCAGAT
>JAHFEP010000231.1 GCA_023248415.1 Nitrospirota bacterium | reverse complement strand
CTGTTATAAGGCTGCTTGCTGATGATGACTATTACTTTGCAGTTCGCAGAAGGGTAATTGCTGCATCAAAGGAAAACCTGTGGGAAAACATCTATGGGAAGACTTTAAATGCAATGGGCTATGATACTGCGCAGATTTATAACAAGGAGAATGGATGAATTCAATAAAATGCCCAATATGTGGTTCAAATAAGTCCAGTCATTATTTTTCAAACGAGGCGCTCACGCTTTATAAATGTAAAAATTGCGGTGTGAAATTTCAGCATCCAATGCCTACGCCGGAGGCTCTGGACAAAATATATTCATCAAATTATCATGATTTTTACTATCCGGAAAGGGTGCTTGATGAACAAAAGCGTTTGTTTCATTATAGACTTAATATGCTGGAAAGACTTAAAAATGGCGGGAAAGGGAATCTTCTTGATATTGGCAACGGTAAAGGGATGTTTCTTAAGGCAGCCAGTGAACGTGGATGGAGTTATGTTGGGCAGGAATTTTCAGCCAGGGCTGCTCAATATGTAAAAGATCATTTAGGTATTGATACAATAGTCTGCAATCACCTTTCTGAAGCAAATTTTAATCCGGAAAGTTTTGATATTGTTCATATGAGTCATGTACTGGAACATCTCTATAACCCTGAGCAAACTATCAGGGAGATATACAGGATATTGAAGCCAGGCGGTCTTTTTTATTGTGAGGTGCCGAGACAGAGCAACTTGTTGAATTTTTTGTCTAATCTTTTTGGGAAGAAAGATTTTGGTTTTGATTACAAGTTCGTACACCTTTTTGTTTTTAGCATGTTATCCCTTCGCTTTTTGCTTGAGCAATCAGGTTTTGAAATACTCTCTACATGGATTGAAGGCGTTGGTTCACCGCATCGTTATATTCGTGGAGTTCATTATACATCTTATTGGACGCATTTAATAACAAAAATTGCTGGCGTCTTTAGGTTAGAGACCCTGCTTGGAGGCGGCAATTTAACTATCATTGGCCGAAAGGAGCCTATAACATGAAGATAACTATTATTAATTTTACCACCTTTTTATATTCTTTAAGTCTGCCAAATATTGTGCAGATTTTAAGAAATTCTGGGCATGATGTCCGCTGTGTTAATGTTATTAGTGATCCAAAAGAAAGCCTTGTCCCTGATTTGCCTGCAATAATTGAAATTGCCAAGGGTTCTGACCTTGTGGGACTTTCTTTGTTTTCGTGTTATCACGACCACGCTGTTGTATTGACAAAAGCGCTAAAAAAACAGATTGGTGATATTCCTGTTATCTGGGGAGGCGTGCATACGACCTATCTTCCGGAATTGTCTCTCCAATTTGCTGATTACATCTGTGTTGGCGAGGGGGAGGAAGCGTTTCCGGAATTTGTTGAGTCTTTATCTCAGGGCAGGAAAGATCAGGTAAATAATATCTGGTATATGTCTGGAGATAAAATCGTCAAAACTTCAATGAAGGCGCTCAATAATAACCTGGATGCGTATCCTCCTTTTGATTATAACCATGAGGGTTTTTATCAGGTAGAAAAAGGCAAGGCAAGGCATTTAAAAGATTATAACTTCACGCGGCTGTATTTTTAAATGCACTTATTGCAGCAATGATTCTAAAAACAAATTATACGGTGATAATTACAGAGGTGTAAGACGCTTTAGTAATGAAAGGGTATTAAGCGATATAGAAGGGGCAAGAAAGCGCCTGCCTTTTATAGAATCTGTGAGTTTTATTGATGATGATTTTATTTCTAGAAAGACAGAAGAATTGGCAGATTTCTGTCAGAGTTATAAAAAAAGAATAGGCCTCCCATTTTTTGCATTTGGTAATCCGGTTAATATGAGCCAGCAGAATATTGATATGCTGGTTGACGCAGGTATGCATAGAATGCAAATTGGCGTTCAGACAGGCTCTCCCCGGATGCAGAAACTTTACCGCAGACCTGTTACTAATGCAAAGGTTATTGCTGTCAGCAGTTTTATGGAAAAACATAAAGGAAAAATAGTTCCAATATATGACTTTATTTTAGATAATCCATGGGAAACAGATGAAGACAAGGAAGACTCTTTAAATCTTATAATGCAAATTAAAGAGCCAAAACGGTTCGACTTTTTTAGCCTGACTTTCTTTCCTGGCACAAGCCTTCAGAAAAGGGCGTTGGATGAAGGGATTATTTCAACCGAAGGCATGCTTTCTTCTCACGCCAGCATTATTAAGAATTCTTTTTATAATTCCCTGATGCTTTTGGCTGGACATTTTAAGATGGCTGATAAATCTATTGAAAGGTTAAAACAATGGAAGAATAATCCGATTGGTTATTGGCTTTTAAGCCGTAGCACACAGGTTTTATTGTCTTTGTTTTTTTTGAACGGAGTATTTAAAGGCAAAAATGGGGTGCATGAGGTATTCCGCTATTTTAAGATATACACCAGATATTTATATGCTGCCGCTTTTAAGAAAAAGAAAAGGGAATCTTATGGTTAAGTCTCCAGTTTTATTAATAAGCCCTCCGATTAATATAGGGAAACATTCGCATGGCATACATAACAATCCGCCGATTGGTCTGCTTTATATCGCTGCAATGCTGGAAAAACACGGCATCCCTGTTTCTATAATTGATTTCCTGCCTTATTCTCTGTCACTGGACGAAATAATGGGGCAGATAGAATCTGTATCTCCGCAACTTATTGGGATTACCGCAACAACAGCTCAGATTGGGTCAGCTGTAAAAATAGCGCGGAATATTAAAAAGAAACTCCCGCAAATTACAATTTGCATTGGCGGGGTGCATGTAACCAATGATACTGGTTTACTTGATAGATACCCTGAATTTGATTGTGCAGTTATAGGTGATGGGGATTATACATTTTTGGAAATGGCTCAGCAAACTTTGGCTGGAAATCCGCAGCGCGGCGTCAAAACAGGAAAAACTGTTACCGATATTGACCTTCTGCCATTACCAGCATGGCATCATGTAAAACTTGAAACATATAAAATGGTTTCTGGAATGGATAGTATGCCTATCCTTGGAACTAAGGGATGCCCATTCAAGTGTGTTTTTTGCAGCCGTACTCAATTTAACCGCAAACCATATTTTCGCAACCCTCTGGCAATGGTGGATGAAATTGAAAAATATTATCATTACTTTAACGGGAGGTTTGTTTTTCTGGACGATTCTTTTACCTTAAGAAGAGACCTCGTGCAGCAATTTTGTCAGGAGATTATTCGGAGAAATCTGAAGGTTGATTGGCATGCGAATGGTATCAGGGCAGATCAAATAGATGCCGCAACGCTTGACCTGATGAGGGATTCTGGATGCCGTGGGTTTTATATGGGTATAGAGAGCGGTGATGAAAGGGTGAGGAATGAACTTGTTTGTAAGAATTTAACTGATGACAAGATATTCAGCACGTTAAAATTGCTTAACCGATATAGTTTTGATGTTGAACTTTCTTTTGTTTTGGGAGTTCCAGGGGAATCATTGTCTGAAATGGAGAAGACCATACATTTCCCCAAGCGGTTGATCAAATATGGAATTAAGTCTTTTTCAAAAGTAGGTTTTAAACCCATAATCCCTATGCCGGGTTCAAGAATTTTTGATATTGGGATATCTGAGGGCAGGATAGACAAGGATATTATAGATAAATATATCAACGGAGATTATGGCGATGAATTTTGGAAGGACTGGCCCAAATATGTTCCTGATGGAGTAACTCTTGAGCAGATAATGGCATTGAGGAAAAATGGGCTGATGTCTTATTATTTAAGTCCTTATTTTATCAAGCGGAGAATTATGGAAAATATTCAAGACCCCAGGCGGTTTATTGCGGATTTTCTGGAATTTATCAATGTTATTCGTTTTGGCCGTTCTCGCACGAGTTTTTCTTCATAACAGATAACAACTTTGGTTATGCGGTACATATTACAGCAAAAATAAAGGCGCTTTCATGCTATTCAAGAGCAGAATTCCCCCAAAAATCCCAGATGGTTTTAATCTCGCTGACAGGCCTAAGGTTGCGATTATAGTTGAGACTACCATCCCGCCTGTGTCAAGGGCAAATCTGCGTATGTACTGGCTTGCAAAAAGCCTGATACAAGAGAAGCAGGTTCTTGTCAATATGATTGCCCCGAGTGAAAATCTCAAAACGAGGCGGTCTTATTTTACAGAGTGGATATGGATGAACCAGTATTCTGGATTTTCTAATCTCCTTTATTCAAGGCTGCGGCTTCCTGTAAGAATATGGCATTTCATCGCATCAATTGTTTCAGTCATTATTCTTGATTATTGGCATAGAAGGGCTGTGGGAGTCGGGTTTTCTATTATACATGCATGGAATCCTCTGGCAG
>JAHFEP010000230.1 GCA_023248415.1 Nitrospirota bacterium | reverse complement strand
CAAATAAATACCCTAAAGGTTCTGAATGGAGAAAATGGGATTTGCATGTCCACAGCCCATTATCTGGACTAAATAATCAATATCCCAAAAAATCTGATGGTTCACCGGATTGGGATCAGTTTATAGATGTAATCAAGACAAAAGATGTAGCGGTGTTAGGAATAGCCGACTATTTTGCTATAGATGGGTATAAAAATATTTTGCAGTTTAAGAAAGATGGTCACCTTAAAGATATAGATTTGATTTTGCCAAATGTAGAATTAAGATTAGATACCTTTGTAGTTTCTTCAAAAAGTAAGGATATAAATTTTCATGTGATATTCAGTAATGAATTAGATCCAGACAATATTGAAAAAGAGTTTATAGAAGCATTAACCATTCAAGTTAGTGGTTCTATAAGCGGTTTAGGAGGGAAACGGCAGCTTAATAAGAAAACACTTGATGATCTTGGCAAAGAAATAAAAGAAAATCATAGCGCTTTTAAAGGAGATTCCAATTTAGAAGCTGCATTAAAAAATATAACCGTATCCTTAGAGGAAGTTCAAAAGTTACTAATGAAGGATTTATTTAAAGGCAAATTTTTATTGGTATTAGGAGGCGGGGAATGGAGCGATATTGATTGGAATCAAGCATATTTAACAAAGAAAAACTTTTTACAAGCCGCTCATATTTTAGAGACAGGTTCTCTTGATACAGTTAACTGGGCTTTAGGCAAAAAAGATTTATCTAAAGAAGATTTCATTAGAGAATTCGGCAAACTTAAACCATGCATTCATGGTTCAGATGCTCACCATTTAAATACAATTTGCAACCCCGACGATAATAAGTTTTGTTGGATTAAAGCTAATCCAACTTTTGAAGGTTTAAAGCAAATATTATACGAACCAGAAGAAAGAATTTATATAGGAGAGGAACATCCTAAAAAAATCGATAAAGGGAAAATAATTAAAGCCCTAAAATTATCTGGTTCAAATGAATGGTTTGAAAACGATAACACTTTAGAATTTAATGAAAATCTTATAAGCATCATCGGTGGTAAAGGCACAGGAAAAACGGCTTTGCTGGACTTAATAGCTTATGCGAGTGGGAGTTACTCAAATGGTGAAAAATCTTTTTTGAGAAAAGCAGCTAAAAATATAAAGGGATTAAAAATAAGAGTTGAATGGGAAGATGGAAGTCCTGATGAGAAAGAAATTGCTGATAAATTAGAGGTCAATAGTACCCAAGAAAAGACAAGATACCTATCACAAAGCTTTGTTGAACAATTATGTTCAGTTGATAAAATACAAAATCTTCACACACAAATAGAAAATGTAATTTTTCAAAATGTCCCGGCAGAAGATAAAGCTAACTACATAGGGTTCTCAGATTATAAAGATGCCCAGCTTAAAGTTATAGAAGACAGAAAAGCAAGAATCATAAACCAAATACAAGAATTAAACAAAACTATTTTTGAAAATCAGCAACTAATTAGCAAGAAGAATGATATTACAAATGAAATAAAAAGAATAGAAGAAAATATCGTAAAACTCAATAATGAATTAAAAGAACTTTCATTATCATTAAAAGAATCTAAAGAAAAACAGGACAATCTTGAAAAACTCAATAAATCAATCCAAGACAAATCTAACGTAGAAAAGAAAATTTCCGATCTAAAATCTTTCTTATTAAGGGCAGATGAGATTATAAATAAGTTATCACAATATTCAGACGACTTTAAAAATATAGTTGAAGCAATAAAAATAGATTTAGAAGAAATAAAGATTAAACCAGAATACATAAGTAAATTAAAGATAATTTTCTATCCAGAAGATTTGAATGAAATAGTTAAAAACCGAGAGGACGAAATTAATCAAGAAATAAATAAGGAAACAACGCAATTGACAGCAACGAGTAAAGAGATTGAGGAGTTAACGAAAATTCTAAATCTTGAGAAATCAAAGCAGGATAAAATGAAGAATACTAATGAACAATTAAATTTAAATAAAAAGCAAATAGATTCTTTGAATAAAGAATTAGAGAAGATAAATAAAGCATGCGATAAAATACCGCTATTACTCAATCAGAGAAAAGAACTTTTTATTAATTTCTTTGAACTCTTGTTTGAAGAAAAAAATAAGTTAACTACCATTTATTCTCCTATTATGAAAAGTCTTAAAGAAAGCACTGAGAAAGAGGAAAATTTATTTGCATTTACAGTAAAGTTTAATTTTAACTTAGAAACAATGGCAGAAAAAGGATATGAACTGATTGATCATAAAAGAAAAGGTAGATTCTATAATAAGTCAATTGAAGCGTTACGTGAAGAATTAACTAATTTAAAATTTACTTTCAATATTGAAAGTGCCTCTTTAGACGAATTTAATAAAAAAGCACTTGAAGCATTTTTTAATCAAGTAGAAAAGCTGTTATTGGAAGATGAAAATGGAAATAAACTGACAATAGGTTCACAGCTAAAGAAAAACTATTCAGAAATAGATTTCTATAACTGGCTATATTCAGCCGATTATTACTCTATTAATTATTCAATTAAATTTAATAATACTGAACTTGATAATTTGTCCCCTGGTTTAAAAGGTGTTGCTTTACTAATTCTGTATCTTGAGTTAGACAAGGAAGACACTCGTCCAATTCTGATAGATCAACCAGAAGAAAATCTTGATAATCGTTCTGTTTATGAAACACTTGTTGATTATTTTAGAAAAGCTAAAAGAAGAAGGCAGGTAATAATAATTACTCATAATCCCAATTTAGTGGTAAATACTGACTCTGAGCAAATTATTGTTGCAAATTTTGATAGGGAAAGAAAAACCCAGTCTGCTTATATATGCTACAGGTCAGGTTCTCTTGAAAATACATTTGAAAAACCTGATACGCCAGTTTATTTAGAAACAAAGGGTATAAGAGAACATATTTGTCAGATTCTTGAAGGCGGAAAAGAAGCATTTGAAAAAAGAGAACAAAAATATGGATTTACATAAACGAGAAGGCATTCACAATAGCTTACCTAAAGGTTGGATACAGACGAAAATAAAAGACGTCTGCGATTTAATTAATGGTCGTGCTTTTAAACCGAGCGAATGGGCAACTAAAGGTTTACCAATTATCCGCATTCAGAATCTAAACAACGCTAAATCTGATTTCAATTATTGCAATTTCAAGGTTGATGAAAAATATCTGATGGATAATGGCCAGCTTTTATTTGCATGGTCTGGAACGCCAGGCACTTCTTTTGGTGCTCACATATGGAAGGCAGGCAAGGCGGTTCTCAATCAACACATTTTCAAGATAGAAATTGATGAAATATGCATAAATAAAGTCTTTTTGATGTATTTATTGAATCATAATGTTGATGAATATATCCGCAAAGCACACGGAACAGCAGGTTTAGCACATATTACAAAGGGAAAATTTGAAAATTCACTAATCCCCCTTCCCCCTCTCCCCGAACAGCGCCGCATTGTTGCGAAGATTGAGGAATTGTTTACGAGGCTGGATGCAGGGGTGGAGGCGTTAAAGAAGGTAAAGGCAGAAATAAAACGTTATCGTCAGGCGGTTTTAAAGTATGCGTTTGAAGGGAGGTTGACAGAGGAGTGGAGGAAGAATATAGAGGCAACCCTTGCGGTTGCCCAGAATAAAGGACATGGCAATGTAGGGGCAGACCTGCGTGTCTGCCCTGATAAAAAGGGCGAACACATAGGTTCGCCCCTACAAAAAGATTTGCCGCCATTGCCAGAGGGGTGGGTGTGGACAAGGGTTGGAGAGATTGGCGAAATAAATCCAAGATTACCGATTAATAATTTTCCAGACAATATGGAAGTTTCATTTTTACCAATGAAAGCTGTAGAAGAAGAAACGGGCAGATTTGATTTATCCATAATTAAAAAATATATTGAAGTAAAAAAGGGTTATACGTCTTTTATCAATGGAGATGTCATTTTCGCAAAGATAACACCTTGCATGGAAAATGGAAAAGTTGCAGTTGTTGACAATCTTAAAAATGGAATTGGATTTGGTTCAACAGAATTCCATGTAATAAGGTTATCTAATTTGATTTCAAAAAAGATTTTATTTTTTTATTTGCTTCAGGAAGATTTCAGGAAAAAAGCTCAAAGAAAAATGACTGGCACAGCAGGACAACTGCGAGTCCCTGCAAAATATATGCAAGATAGCCCTATCCCCCTCCCCCCTCTTCCCGAACAGCAAAAAATCGTTGAAGAGATTGAACGCCTTTTCTCTGTTGCCGACGAGGTTGAAAAAACTGTAGAGGACTCTTTGCAGCAAGCCCAAAGATTGCGCCAGAGCATTTTGAAAAGGGCCTTTGAAGGCAAACTCGTTCCTCAAGACCCAAGTGATGAG
>JAHFEP010000229.1 GCA_023248415.1 Nitrospirota bacterium | reverse complement strand
TACGAAAACATCTCAGGAGCCGTCAACAACAGCCTCACATCGTGAAAAGATACTTTAAGGAGCAACATGTTCAATATGCAGCTGCCTGAATGTAAACTATTTAATGCTCCCAGTAATAATTATAAAACCAAACTCATTGTCTGTAAAGTCGTAGCGCCTTCACTGTGCTTGGCAAAAGCCGTAATTTTTAAGCGCCTTTCTTGGCGCCTGCCACACAGTTTGTTTCTAAGCTTTGTAAAGGGTATAGACCAGACACCGATTTCCTCCATAGTAAATTGCCTGCCCCTTAAAATGACAACCTAAATGACAACCTAAATGACAACCTCTTTTAAACAAGAACATAGAACGCACCCCGTCCTTTTCCTTTAAGTTTTGCCACTTTTAAATCTATTAATTTATTTATCTCTTTTAATGCTGCTTGCCTTGTTATCCCAAATTCTTTTGAAACTTCGCCAATGGTAATTTTTTCATTCTGGATTATTTTCTCCACTATCTTCATCTGCCTCTCAGTCAAAGCAATCTGCCCTTTCTTGGCCTTTCTCAGTCTTTCACTGCTGAGCCGAATAATTCTCTCCCTAACAGCCACAATGCTCACCTTCACCCCTTCAACAAAATATTCAAGCCATTTGGTTATATCAAGGGTATTTTGATTCACGCCCTGAAGAACCCGGTAATATGCCGGCCTATCACTGTCATAATAGTCATCCAGACAGAAGAATTGTTTTGTATCAAATCCCCTCAAATAAAGTATCAGCGTGGCAAGGACACGGGCAGTCCTCCCATTTCCGTCTATAAACGGATGGATTCTCACAAATTCATAATGAGCAATGCCGGCCTCAATAATAGGGTCAAGAGCCTTTGCCCCAAAAGAGTTCAGCCACGTAATCAATGCCTTCATTAATTTTGGGACATCTTTATTTGAAGGCGGTCTGAAAAAGACCTCGCCTGTCAACCTGTTCCCGACTATGACATAACGGTTTCTATAGACTCCGCAATCAGAAGGCTTTTCAAGCGTATCTTTCGTTACCATTTTGTGAATCTTGAGAATGTCTTTTTCACTTATCTTTTTGCCGTCTGTCAGTTTATAAATGGACTGGAGAACTTTGAGATAATTCAAAACCTCCTGCCTGTCTTTTCGGGCTGCCATGATTTCACGGCCTTGCGCAAGGTCGCTGACCTGTTCAAGAGACAGCCTGTTTCCTTCAATCGCTGTAGATGAATGGGCAGACCTGATAATAGCCTCCCTGCGGAGCGAGACCGCCCATTTCGGAATGAAAGGAGAGTTCAGCACAAGCTCTCTTGCAGCGGCTATCTGCGTAAGGTCGCCGACGATTTTATCGGTATATTTAAAATTTGGTTTAAACATCCCTTGCCTCATCCCTCCAGCATGACTGCCGTTCAGGCAGTTTGGACTTAAAGTCTATTTTGTGATTCAAGTAATTTTAAAGGCATAGCTCTTAACATTCCTCGTCTCATAATTTTGCCTTAATGGCAGGGGCGTGTATTATTCCTTCTTTCCAACGCTTCCGCAATAAACCTTTCAATGTGCCTTTCCGTGCTTGGCGAAAGCCATAATTTTTAAGCGCCTGCACCAGCAGTTTGTTTATAAGCCCTGTCAAGGGTGTAGACCAGACCTCATTACTCCCAATAAGAGGCAAGCCCGACAGGAACAGCATTTTTTCGGGTATCAGCTTCATGCCTGTAGGCTTCAATCTCTCCTTCTTTTTTCTTTGCCCTTTTTGCCAAAATCTCCCCCGCTTAATTTCTGGCTGATTTTACTTGTTTTTCTAAAACCTTTCAACCTTTATCAGCATAAAGTTTAGCTTCTGCCTGCCTTGCGACTGTGCGTTCTATACTGCGCACTGCGCTCCCTGACAATGAAGCCAATTTTCTTATTTTTGTGTTTTGGTGGTGTCAATAGGCATCGTTATACTAATCTTCTCCTCAATATATCATAAAAATTTTCTCTTTTTCCTATCATGAGAAAATAAACTGCTTTTTGTGTTTCATCAATAGAATAGGCAATTCTGTAATCAACATTAATTTTTCTGAAATGATAGATCCATATACCTGTAAGGCTTCCATATAACTGTTCAGAGGTATAAGGATTGTTCAAAATTTTATCCAGATGAACAGCTTTAATTTCCCTTGCTGCTGATACATCAATTTTTTTAAGGTCAGATTTAATCTTGGGATGATAGCTGTCTTTATAGGACATCTTTAAATGTCTCCTCCCGTGTCAGGGGCTTTACCCTTCCTGTCTTTATCTCTTTAAGCCTTTTTGATATTTCCTTGTTCTCGCCTGACAAAAGGAGAAGCAGCATTTCTATGTCTTCCCTTTTCATTTTCTTGATTGAACTTGCAATATCTTCTACCTTCAATTCAACCATTACGCCGACACTCATAATAACCTCCTCAAAATTATTAGTTTATATAGAAATTTTAGCATACAACCTTATATCTTTACCAGCCCCATTAAGGCAATTTCTGCATACCAACAAGCAGGCGGCAACAATTTCCTTCTCTGCCAGACCATTTCTCTATGTATGAATCAAGCTGCTTCCAACCTCGCAGATTAAAATATCCCACACAAAAATCCGCGGCATAATAACCCTCTTTTCTTGGAAATATTACTACGCTATCTTGGTTATTTTGAGAGGTAATTTTACTATTACCATAACTGCCAGTCAAGTTTATAAGTGTCTAAATCTCTTCTCTTGAAAGGTAATGTTATTTGTGATATAAACTTAGCTCATGAGATATTCTAAATTATTGATTCCTACCTTAAAAGAGAACCCGTCAGAGGCAGAGGCAGTAAGCCACAAATTGATGATAAGGGCTGGCTTGGTGCGCCAGCTTGCGGCAGGGCTTTATATTTATCTTCCGCTTGGTCTAATAGTGCTTGACAAGATAAACAGGATTTTAAGGGAGGAGATGAATAGCATCGGAGCGCAGGAAATCTCCATGCCTGTTCTGCATCCAGCCGAAGTATGGCAGCAGACAGGAAGGTGGAATGAGATTGGCGATGAGATGTTCCGTCTGAAAGACAGGGGCGGCAGGGATATGTGTCTTGGTATGACACATGAGGAAATCATGACATGGCTTGCTTCAATGGAGATACGTTCCTATCGTGATTTGCCGCAGATATGGTATCAGATACAGACAAAGCTGAGGGATGAGGCAAGGCCAAAGAGCGGTGTCCTGCGCACAAGGGAGTTTACAATGAAGGATTCCTATTCCTTTGATGCAGATGAGGATGGTCTTGAGAAGAGCTATCAACTTCACCGTGAGGCATATAAAAGGATATTTGAGAGAAGCGGTTTAAAGTTTTATATTGTTGAGAGCGATCCTGGGATGATGGGTGGCGCTGCTGCGCATGAGTTTATGGCGCCGTCTACTGCTGGTGAGGATGAGATTGTTTTGTGTCCCTGCGGTTATGCTGCAAATATAGAGCTTGCAAAATCAGTTCCGACAAAGCCTGATTTTCCTGATTGGAAATTAGAGGAGGTTGCAACACCAGATTCAAGGACAATAGATGAGGTCTCTGCATTTTTGAAATTGGATAAAAGGCTTTTTATAAAGAGTCTGATTGTTGTTGCAAAGGATGGCCCTGTGATGGCGCTTGCGCGCGGGGATGAGGAGGTGCATGAAAAGAAGCTGAGAAAGATAATCGGCGAGTTCAGGCCTGCGCATAAAGAGGAGGTAAAGGAATTTACAGGCATTGAGGCAGGATTTATCGGCCCAATAAAATGTAATTTGCGGATTATTGCAGATGAGTCTATAAAGGAAGGGAATTATGTTACAGGCGCAAATAAAGAGGGTTATCATATAAAGGGTGTTGTGCCGAAAAAGGACTTTAATGCAGAGTTTGCAGATATACATATTGCAAGGCAAGGCGATGGATGTCCTAAGTGCGGAAAGACATTGGCATCAGAAAAGGTGATTGAGATAGGTAACATCTTTAAGCTCGGCACAAAATACTCTGAACCTCTCAAAGCGTACTTTCTTGATGAAAAAGGCAAAGAGAGGCCGATTATAATGGGAAGCTATGGCATTGGCCCGGCAAGGATTGCTGCATCTGCAATAGAGCAGAACCATGATGATAACGGCATTATCTGGCCATTATCCATTTCACCATTTCAGGTTGAGGTATTGCCATTGAACATGAAAAACGAGTCTGTAAAGAAGACAGCAGATGAGATTTATAATAATTTATTAAAAGAAGGCATTGAGACACTGATTGACGACAGGGATGCAAGCCCCGGAATAAAATTCAAAGACGCTGACCTTATAGGCATACCATACAGGATTATTGTTGGTGAAAAAGGATTGAAAGAGGGGATTGTTGAGTTTAAGGAGAGAAGGACAG
>JAHFEP010000228.1 GCA_023248415.1 Nitrospirota bacterium | reverse complement strand
TTTGTGACATCAAAAAGATCAATCTCTGTAATCCCGCATCTGCCATTAATCAGGCCTTCCCAGAACTCATCCTTATTCAAGCCGAGCGCAGAGATAGTGCCAATACCTGTTATAACAACTTTTCTCTTAATCATTCTATAAAAATGGGTTTGTAGGAACAGCTCTATGTGGCCGCCTCAAATCAGGGCAACCACGCAGGGTTGCCCCTACACCCTATACCCTCGCCCCTTTTTAATGCGCTGCCTTCTTTGCCTCCCTTTCATGCACAGCAGCAGCCGCCATCTCCCTCGGAATCCGCGGCTTTAGCTCCTCTATAACAGGCTCATCCTTGCCTTCTGTGATTTTTACCATCCTGTTTGCAGGAATATTTTTAAATACCTGCTTTGCGCCAGATGGCCAGATGACCTCAAGGGAATCTATCTTATCAGCCTTGCCAAGTCCAAAGAACTGTGTAAGGGTGGACATGGAGAGAAAGCCTGAGCCAGCGTAAACCTCTCTCATCTGCGTTTTGCCTGCTAATGTAATCTTTATCTTTGCGCCTATTGCATCGCGGTTGCTCTTTGTGCCTGTTAGCCTTACATTCAGATAATTATTGCCAGAATTATTTGCATTGCAGTAAAGCGCTGTCTTCATTTTGTAATTTCTTATCAATATGTCAGGATATCCGTCGCCGTCAAAGTCAATCAATGCAACGCCCCTGCCGTCCTCTATCCTGTCTGCGCCTACTGCATTTGCAATATCTGTGAATGTGCCATTGCCATTGTTCCTGAAAAGTTTTTTATGCTCAAATCCGTTTAATGACGCATCCCCTATATCAAAGTCCTTTGTCCTCTTCTGATATGCATTAAAGTCTCGACCGAAACTTTTAAAATAGGGCACTCACAGGTCGTCCTTTCGTTTGCCTGATATAAAGCCGTTGGCAACATATATATCCTGATGTCCGTCAGCGTCATAGTCAACAAATATCCCTCCCCATGACCACTCTCCGTCCCATGCCTTTGACTCTAATGCAACATTCTTAAATGTGCCGTCTCCATTATTCAGAAACAGGGTATTGCCCCTTGTTATATTCTTCATCCTTGCCATTATAGACTTGCGGAAGAATCTGCCTAAGAATGGCAATTCATAATCAGGGTCATCAAAGAGCCAGCGCGCATTTGCGTACATATTTGAAAAATATAAGTCAGGAAGGCCGTCATTATTATAATCGCCCCAGCCAACACCCATGCCATTGCCAATATCATCAATGCCTGCCTTCTTTGTTACATCTGCAAATGTGCCATTGCCGTTGTTTTTGTATAGCGCCTTCTCGCCAAAGTCATTTGCAACTGCCAGATCAGGATAGCCGTCATTATCATAATCTGCAAAACCACAGGCAAGGCCCCAGCCTTTGTCGCCTACGCCTGCCTTATCGGTTATATCAGTAAATGTCCCATTGCCATTGTTGTGATAGAGGATATTAGCCTGCGCATTCTTTGATTTCCAAGGATAGGTGGGAAATACCTTTGCAATGTCCCCGTTATTTACAACATACACATCTAAATAACCATCTTTATCAATATCTGCCCAGCATGCAGATGTGCCAAAGCCTTTATGGCCAATGCCTGCCTTTTCTGTTGCATCTGTGAATGTGCCATTGCCATTGTTGCGGTAAAGAATATTTGGGGCATCAAAGCCTACAACAAAGATATCAGGATAGCCGTCATTATCATAATCAGCAAATGTAACGCCCTTGCCCCCGCGGCTAATATCTATGCCTGACTCTTTCGTGACATTGGTAAATGTGCCGTCTGGATTTCCTTTTAATAAAAGATTGCTGACACCGTCTGCCATAAAAATATCATCTATACCATCCTTATTAAAATCTCCAACAGCAACGCCTGAGCCGCTGTGTATGCCGGGGCTTAATGCAGACTGATTTGTATTAGGGGAATCAGCATGTTTGTAATCCACCTTTGCCATTCCCTCTGCCTCTACAAAGTGATATTTTGTGCCAATAACCCTGTCCATATACGCCCATTTGTGCTTTATCAGCTTCCAGCTTCCGTCCTTCTTTTCATAAACTGCGTCTATCTCGCCGTGGTCTTCTATCCTTCTTCCTTTGTGGTCTACTGCAATGTTATAGACCTTAAGCCTTGCCTCTGCCCTTGTCTTTGTTATTTTTAAATCCTTCATCCTTACCTTGCCTTTGTGAACCTCTGCAAATTCTGCAATATAATCCTGAAAATGTTTTTTAAGGAGCTCGCGGTCTTCTGCCACCTTTTTCCCTGCATCCATTGCATAGGTAATGACCCCGTCCTTTTCCGAGACAAGTTTAAATTCCCAAGAATCGCCCTCAGCATTTACATAATCCTTAGAAGCAGGGCCAATGAGGAGCTTTAAATCTCTGTCGCCAAAGCCCTTGCTATATAATGTTGTAAAAACCTCAATCTCTTCTGAGAGAAGCTTATACTCTGATAACTTCTCCTCAGCAGCAATACCTGATGAAACTATTATTGCCGGAAAAAGCAGTAAAGCCAAAACAATCTTTGCAATCCTATGCATAAACTCTCCTTTTCTAAAAGGTTTAACAATTATATTACTAACAGCCTCACGACTCACAACTTAACAAGCTTAAAACTGGTTTTTATTATATTGCTACTATGTGGTAATGTCAACTGGCAATCATCCCTATTGCCCTCTCAAGCCTTTTGATAATCCTCTCCTTCCCGATAATCTCTATCACCTCAAAAATTCCGGGGCTTACTGTGCTGCCTGTTATTGCAACACGGCTTGGCTGGGCAATCTGGCCGAGCTTCAAACCCTTTTCGTCTTTCAATTCATTGAATGACTTTTCTATCTCTATATGATTAAAGGGCTCAACCTTCTTTAATTTCTCTGTCAGCTCCTTTAAGAGAAGCTTGTTTTCAGGCGTCAGGAATTTTGCCACTGCCTTTTCATCCCATTTAATATCATCTGTAAGAAAATATCTTGCAGAATTGGCAAGCTCAACGAGTGTGCGGTTTCTTTCTTTAAGAGATGCAACTGCCTTTGCAAGATAATCTATATCTATCTCTGCCTTATCCTTTGCATCGTGAGCTTGTCGAACCGATATTATCCCCTCATTAATCAAAAATGGCATCAAAAGCCTTGCAAGCCTCTTTGGGTCGCCAACATTTATATAATGGCTGTTTAGCCATAAAAGTTTTTCTGGATTAAATACTGCTGCTGCCTTGCCAACATTTTCTAAGGCAAATTTTTCAATCAATTCTTCAAGGCTAAAAATCTCCTGATCCTTATATGACCAGCCGAGCCTTACAAGATAGTTGAGCATTGCCTCTGGCAGATAACCCATATCTTTATATGCCATAACAGATGTCGCGCCGTGCCTTTTAGATAAACGGGTCTTGTCAGAGCCGAGTATCATTGGCAGATGGCCGAATTTTGGGATTGGATACCCAAGGGCATTGTAGATATTTATCTGCCTCGGTGTATTGTTCAGATGGTCGTCACCGCGGATTACATGGGTTATATTCATTGCTGCATCATCAATAACAACAGTAAAATTGTATGTTGGTATGCCGTCTGAGCGCATGATAATCAAATCATCAAGCTGCATATTATCAAACACAACCCTGCCTTTTATTAAATCATCAACGATTATCTGTCCCTCTTTCGGCGTTTTAAAGCGTATTGCAGGCTTAATATCCTTTGGCGAATTCTTTAGCTCCCTGCATCTGCCGTCATACTTCGGCACCGCGCCTTTTGATAAGGCCTCCTTTCGTCTCTGCTCAAGCTCCTCTGGCGTGCAGTAGCAGTAGTACGCCTTTTCCTCTTTGAGTAACTTTTCTGCATGTTGTTTATATATATCCAGCCTGTCAGTCTGCCTGAAAGGGCCTTCGTCCCAGTCTAAACCGAGCCACTTCATCCCTTCAATAATAGCTGCTATAGACTCCTCTGTTGAGCGGGAGCGGTCTGTATCCTCTATGCGAAGGATGAACTTGCCCTTATGATTCCTTGCAAAAAGATAGTTAAAGAGCGCTGTCCTTACCCCGCCGATATGGAGATAACCTGTAGGGCTTGGTGCAAATCGGACACGAACAGTCATAAAACCTCCAAATTTTTAATTTTTGCTTTTTACTTTTTGATTTTTAACTACATAATATCATCTATGCAGTTTTATATCAAGCATGGAAATTAGAAAATACTTGCTTTTTTTAGTAGATTATATTAATATCTCTATTAGGAATTTTTATTAAATTTTAAATTTATTTTAAAGGAGGTTTTATGAAAAGGTTTTTTATTTCCGTAGCAGTATTATTTGTATTAATTAATTTTATCTCATTAAGCTATGCAGCAGAGGCTGTAAAGAAGCACAGGGTAGTATTTATGGTAA
>JAHFEP010000081.1 GCA_023248415.1 Nitrospirota bacterium | reverse complement strand
TCGCCGTTTGCAGGCAAGGAAGGCAAATTTGTTACATCAAGAAACATAAAAGAGAGGCTTGAAAAGGAGCTTTTATATAATGTGGCAATCCGTGTTGAGGCAATGGATACAACTGACTCATTCAAGGTAATGGGAAGGGGGGAGCTTCAGCTTGCTATTTTGATTGAGATGATGCGCCGCGAGGGATACGAGCTTTCAGTGTCAATGCCAGAGACCATTACAAAGCAGATAAACGGCTCAGTTCATGAGCCTATGGAGCTTCTTGTCATTGACTGTCCTGAGGAGTTTATCGGCGTTGTTACGCAGAAGCTCGGCATGAGAAAGGGCAGGATGTTGAAGATGCAGAACAACGGGCACGGCAGGGTGCGTCTTGAATTCCGCATACCTTCAAGGGGATTAATCGGCTTTCGCTCTGAATTTTTGACAGACACAAGGGGCACAGGTTTATTAAACCACCTCTTTGACGGCTACGAGCCATGGCACGGGCAAATAACAAAACGTTCAACAGGCGCATTGGTTTCAGACAGGTCTGGCAAGACAACTACATACGCCCTGTTTCATTTACAGCCGAGGGGCGAACTCTTTATTAAAGAGAGTATACCCGTGTATGAAGGCATGGTAATCGGCGAGAACTCCCGCGAGAACGACCTTGATGTGAATGTTGTTAAAGAAAAGAAGCTTACAAATATGAGAGCATCAGGCACTGATGACGCCATGCGGCTTGTGCCTCCGAGACCCATGGGCCTTGAGCAGGCATTAGAATTTATCAAAGAGGACGAGCTTGTAGAGGCCACGCCCCAAAGCATCCGCATCCGAAAAAGTGTCCTTGCCGCAGGCAAAAGGCCAAAGCACAGAGAATAAACTACTGGATGATTTTTTAGTTAAGACAGAACTCATTTAGGATAGAGGCTTTTTCTTTTAAAGACGCTTTCTTATAACGCAGGTATATTTCTTCAAGATATTCTCGTTTGGAACGTGGGCTCATAATCTACACCCTCCTTTTAAGGTGTATTTTCTGGTAACATCAATTATGAGTCAACGATACCTTACAAAATCATTTTGGGTAACATTTAATGTGAGTCAATTCGACTTTCAAAACACCCTTGCTAAACACAATGTTTTTATGCTATGTTAGATATTAATTCTTATTAAATAGTAAAGGACATTTATGGCAGATGGTTTTTGGTTTGAGGCGCTCTTAATCCTTTTTTTAATATTGCTGAATGGTTTTTTTTCAGGCGCGGAGATAGCAATAATCAGCGCGAGAAGAAGCCGCATCAAACAGCTTGTTGAAGAAGGCAATAAGAACGCAATCAGGGTCCACAAACTGCAGAATGAGCCGGAAAGGTTTCTTGCCACAATTCAGGTTGGCATCACAGTAGTCGGCTCGCTTGCTGGCGCAGTCGGCGGCGCCGCTGCCATTGAGATAATAAAACCGCTGCTCCAGCAGTTACCCTACTCATTTATAAGCAATGCCAGCGAGCTGATTGCCATTGGAATAGTTGTTGTAATAATATCTTATCTTACGCTCATATTAGGCGAACTCCTGCCAAAATCGCTCGGCTTAAGGTATTCAGAGAAAATCGCCTTCTGGACAGCAGGACCAATAGAATTCCTCTCAAAGATTTCAGCCTATCTTATAAGATTTCTCACATCATCAACAAATATTTTTCTGCTTCCTTTTGGCAAAAAGGGTGTGCTTGCAGAGCCTTTTGTATCAGAGGAAGAAATAATGCTCATCATCCGCGAGGGAAGGGAGAGGGGCATATTTGACCAGACAGAGCAGGAGCTTATAAAGAGCGTCTTTGAGTTTACTGATACATCTGTAAAAGAGGTTATGGTTCCTAAGCCAAAGATTGCATCTATACAGATTACTATGCCTGCAAAGGAGATATTTAACGTAATTTCTGAGAATAAATTCTCGCGCTACCCTGTATACAGAAAGACTATTGATGATATTGTTGGTATATTAAATGTCAAGGACCTTCTTGAGGCGCTCAAAGACGGAAGGGAGATAAAAGTAAGCGAGCTTTTAAGGCCGATATATTTTGTTCCTGAGACAAAAAAGGTAAGCGCTCTTTTAAAGGAGCTTCAGAAGAGAAAGATGCAGATGGCAGTTGTGCTGGATGAATATGGCGTTGTTGAGGGACTTGTAACAACAGAGGACTTGGTTGAAGAGATTGTGGGCGAGATAGAGGATGAATACGACATACAGGAGAGGCCGATTGAAAGGCTTAATGACGGCTCTTTGGTAATTGATGCCTCCTTAACCATAAGGGACCTGCGTGACCAGCATGCGCTAGCACTGCCTGAATCAGCAGACTTTGAGACGCTTGCAGGGTTCATGCTTTCACAGCTTCAGAGGATACCAAAGGGCGGCGAGATAATACAGCATGGTGATTATAAATTTACCATTGTGGATATGGAGGACAGAAGGATAGCAAAGGTAAAGGTGGAGAAGGTGAAAAAGTGATATGTCTACAGTAACATTAATCAGCTTCACAGATTTGCAGAAGGATTTAGATGACAGCGGGTTATTGCTTCTTCTTGATAAAATCTTCTTTGAAAAGGGCTATGACTTCAGGGGCTATAAAAAAACCAGCCTAAAGAGACGCATCAAAAGGCGGATGCATTTAAATAATATTGAAACCTATGAAAAATATATGGAGATCCTTGATTCCCAGCCTTCTGAGCATCAGAGGCTCTTTGATGACCTTACCATAAAGGTTACAGGTTTTTTCAGGGATAACCATCCATTTTATGTGATTAGGAATAAGATTATACCTGATATAATTAATAATCCCCACTCACCCCCCTTTACCTCCCCCATCCCCTCCTTGGTAAGGAGGGGAGAAAGGGGAGGTAAGGGGGGATTAAATAATGAAATAAGGATATGGTGCCCTGGATGCGCAACAGGCGAGGAGCCGTATTCTATCGGCATGCTGTTGTCTGATGTTTTAAAGGATGACATCAGCAGGTTCAACATAAAGATATTTGGAACAGACATAAGCGAAACAGCATTAGAGAGTGCAAGGCTCGGCATATATGGCTCATCAGCCTTTAAGGACATGAAAGAGGAATACAGAATCAGGCATTTCTTCCCAATGGATAGCAGATACAGAATAAAATATTCTGTCAGGCAATTGGTGAGATACGGCATTCATAATCTTGCGAGGCATACCCCCATATCTCATATTGACCTCCTCCTCTGCAGGAATGTCCTTATATATTTTGACAGAGGCCTTCAGGAGAAGGTGTTAAGGGATTTCTATTATGCCTTAAAGCCAAACGGTTATCTCATTTTGGGGAAATCAGAGGTCATCATCAGCGAATTCAGGGATGCCTTTATGGAAATAGACCGTGAAGCCAGGATTTATCAAAAGAAAGGATAATAAATGAAGACATCAACAAAATTCATTATTGCCGCACTTTTTATCATCCTGCTGCCAATGGCATTTCTTGCAGTCCTTTCAAACAGCCTGATAAATAAGCAGGTTGAAAAATCTGTTCATGAGGCAATCAATATCCACCTCAAGGCAGCATGGCTACAGTATTATGAAAGGGCAAATCAGATGAATATGGGCCTGCTTCAGGCAGCAAACTCCTTTGGCTTTGTTGATGCAGTAAAAAAGAAGGATGCAGCATATCTGAGAAATCAGGGAATATTATGGAAGAAATACAGGCCGTATCTTGATATATGGACTGTTGTTGATACAGACAGCAGGGTTATTGCAAGTATAAACAACAATAATACCGGAGACATATATAACATCAACGGGCTTATAGAAAAGGCGATGAGCGCACGAACCCCTGTTATCTCCACAGAGATAGTCTCCAAAGATTTTCTGCTTAAAGAGGCTCAGAAACTATCAGAGCAGGCGCACATAAAGGCTGTAAAGGGTTTGGAAAAGAATGAGTATAACCGCAACATAATGGATGAAGAAAACGGTATGATGGTTATTGCTGCTGTTCCTATAATAGACAAATCAAATAATGTTATCGGCGCTATTGTTGCAGGCAACTTATTAAACAACGACAGCTATTTTCCTGATGCACTGGAGGAGAGGTTTCCCGAGCTCATATCAACAATTGCCCATGACGGCATGAGGATAGCAACAAATATTAAAGGAGGGGATGGTGTTAGTGCTATTGGAACACTCCTTCCGCAGAAGGTTATGGATAGTATTAATATGTGGAGAGAATATAAAGGAAAGGCGTACCTGCTTGATAAAGAATATTTTACAGCCTTTCATCCAATCAAAAATAACAAGGGCGAGGTTATTGGCTCTATCTTTGTCGGGCTTCCGGTAAAATCCTTTACCAGCCTAAGGTATGAAAACCTGAGGGCTATTACCTTAACAGCCTTTTTAGGGAGCGCTATTGCTCTGGTCATTGCCTTTATTATTACACAAAGGATTACAAAACCGCTCAGGCTTTTGACCGCAGGCATTAAAGAGATAGAAAAGGGCAATCTGGATATACAGATACCAATTGCAGATAAAAGCAAAACAGGAGATGAACTGGCAAGCCTTACCTCTACCTTTAATGATATGGTCAAGGCATTAAAGATTCAGATAGAGGAGACCGGATTGCTCTTAAAAAGTCTGGAGGAAAAGAACAGGGAGATGCTTCAGACAAACAGGGCGCTTCAGTCGTCAAAGGAGCAGCTTGAGGTTGCTTATGAAGAGGCGCAGACACAGAGCGAGGAATTGGAATCTGCAAATGAAGAATTAAGGATATTGAATGAGGACCTTGACAAAAAGACAAAGGAGCTCCTTGATGTAAATAAACGTTTAAAAACAGAAGAGGAAACAGCAAGCAGGGTAAAGAATGAGCTTCAGTCAATCTTTGACGGTATACAGGACAACATCATATTCTTTGATTTAGACTACAATATTATAAAAGCAAATACAGCCTTCTTTAATAAATTTCCTGTTGACAAGAAAGACCTCTTAACGAAAAAGTGCCATCAAATCTTACAAAAAAGGGATGCGCCCTGCGATGTATGCGCAGTAAGGGATACATACAACAGCAAAACAACCACCTTTAGGGAGGAGAGGGGCGCTGACGGCAATGAAAAGATAATACAGAAATTTGCCTTTCCTGTTAAAAACAGCAGCGGTATATTAACAGGCGTGGTTGAGCATATAAAGGATGTGACTGAGCAGAGGATGATTGAACAGCAATTGATTCAGGCAGAAAAGCTGACTTCCCTCGGCGAGATGCTCTCAGGCGTTGCACATGAACTGAATAATCCGCTTACAGGCATCATCGGCTTTTCAGAATTGATATTGGAACAAGAACCCCAGTCCGATATTAAGAACAGCCTGTTAAAGATAAATAAAGAGGCGTTGAGATGCAAAAAGATTGTCCAGAATCTTCTGACCTTTGCAAGGAGGCATGCGCCTGAAAGGGAATATATAAATATTAATGATATAATACACGTGGCGCTGGAGCTGCGGGAGTATGACCTTAATGTAAATAATATAAAGGTTGTAACAAGCCTTGACTTGAATCTTCCAATGACAATGGCTGACTCATTTCAGATACAGCAGGTTTTTTTAAACATTATAAACAATGCCCAGCATGCGATGATAGAGCATGAAGGCAAAGGGATGCTGAACATCAGCACATATTATAAAAAAGGCGGTGTTATTGCAATAAAGTTCTCTGACACAGGGCCAGGCATTGCATCCGAAAATCTAAACAGGCTATTTGACCCCTTTTTTACAACAAAGGGCGTAGGCAAGGGAACAGGTCTGGGACTTTCTATATCCTACGGCATTATCAAAGAACATGGAGGAAGGATATCTGTTACAAGCAAATTAGGGGAGGGTGCAACATTTACCATTGAACTCCCTGTTATTCAGGCCGAGGCTGCGGTCTCAGAAGATATAGCAGTAAAGGACAAGGAAAAAGAGGAAAAAAAGGTAACAAAGAAAGGGAATATTATTGTTGTGGATGATGAACCAGTGATTCTGGAGTTGGTAAAAGAAATATTAACCAAAGAGGGACATTCTGTAGATACTGCAACAAATGGCAAGGCAGCGCTAAAGCTGATTAAAGAGAAAACCTATGACTTGCTTATAAGCGATGTTAAGATGCCTGATATGAGCGGCATTGAACTTCTTAGCAAGGTGAAAAAGGCTGCTCCTGAGCTTGCAAAGAGGGTTATAATGGCAACCGGCGACAGCGCAGGAGAAGATATTGTTAAAAAAGGCGTTGGCTACCTCCCAAAACCTTTTACAGTAGACAAGCTGAAGAAGGCTGTTGCAGAGGCGCTGAGGGAGAAGGAAGGGTAAAAATTGTAGGGGCGAGGCGCCGCCTCGCCCTCCTGTCTTTGGGCAACCCATCGGGTTGCCCCTACATTAAATTGGAAACACTGGATTCCCGCTAAAGACATGCGGGAATGACAGCTAAAAAAATTAGCGCGTCATTCTACAGATTCTAAGATTCTATACCACGGCCTTACATACTTTTCCCTAAAGCTATTTAGCAGCCCCCTTGTCATCTCCCCAGGCACACCCTTTCCAATCCTCTTATTATCAACCTTTGTAACTGGCATAATTTCCATTGTTGTGCTGCTTAAAAAACATTCATCTGCTTTATATAGCATGTCTTTTTTAAATGCCTGCTCAATTACTTTAATGCCTTTTTCTTTTGCAAGCTTTATTATAAGCTCCCTTGTTACACCCTCAAGTATGCCGATATTTGTCGGAGGCGTAATAAGTGTCCTGTTCTTTACAATAAATATATTGCAGATTGTCCCTTCTGCCACATATCCGTCAATGGTAAGCATTATTGCCTCATAAGCCTTTTTCTTTAGTGACTCTATCTTTGCAAGTATATTGTTTAAAAAATTTGTTGCCTTTATCTTTGGGTTCAATGCCATCGGATGATTCCTTCTGATATTTACAACAGCAACATGCACACCCTTTTGATAATACTCTTCTGGGTGGCCGTGAAATTCCTTTGGTATAATAACAACAGTCGGCTTTGGACACAGGGCAGGGTCAAGCCCTATATCGCCGTATCCCCTTGTAATCTGGATGCGGACATATGCCTCTTTAAGATTATTTGCCTTTAATGTTTTATAAAGGGCTGCCTCAATCTGCTGTTTTGTTAGAGATATTTTAAACCCTGTCATCTTTGCTGATTGAAAGAATCTTTTAACATGCTCATCTATCTTGAAGATATGCCCGTTATATACTATTAATGTCTCGTATATGCCGTCTCCGTATAAAAAACCGTGGTCAAATACAGAAACGAGCGCTTTTTCTTTTGGTATAATCTTTCCATTCAGGTATATCTTCATTACTCCTTAAACCTCCTCACAGATCTATAGTGAACAACATAAGCAAATTGTCATTGCGAGGGCGATAGCCCGAAGCAATCTCAAGGATGGGATTGCTTCGCTTCGCTCGCAATGACAATTGTGTTTTAATTTAGGCGAGGCAGCGCCTTGCCTTTACTTATTTTTTTTACCAAGCTCCTTTAATGTTGTAAATACAGCCCTTGCATCTGCCTCCTGCATAGAGCCGGTGCCGCAGCTTGGTGTAATCAGGCATTGTTTTAAGAGGATATCCTCTGAAAAGGTCCGTGCATTAAAAAGCTGATTTATATCATTTGTCATCTTATTGTAAAGGGAGTCTGCGGATTCCTTTCTGATAGCCTCGCTCGTAGGCACAATGCCCCATGCAAGAAAACCGCCCCTTTTTAAAAATTCGCTTATTTCATTAGGATAAATGGCAATAGACTTTGTAAAAAGATAGGCGTCAAAATTTATAATGTCTATCTTTGTAGCTGCTATAATTGACCAGTCTGTATTCCCGCAGCAGTGTATGCCAGAGACTGCGCCTGCCTTCTGAATGGCGTCAATTACCT
Organism: Nitrospirota bacterium; assembly: GCA_023248415.1. Taxonomy (GTDB): domain Bacteria; phylum Nitrospirota; class CAKKRA01; order 9FT-COMBO-42-15; family 9FT-COMBO-42-15; genus 9FT-COMBO-42-15. The sequence goes on along the minus strand of JAHFEP010000081.1, from coordinate 4,183 downwards.
CATTTAAAAGCCTGATTACATCCTCCCTTGTCAGGCCAAGATATGTAGATGAACCAAAGGCAGAGAGAATAGGTTCATCAATAAAGATAACCACCTTATCAGCATATCTTTGCAGCTCTCTTATCTGCCAGACTGCCTTCTGTGAAATGGCCTTTACAATAACGTCCAGCATATCTGCATCATAATATATTGGCTTCTTCTTCTGGTCAGGAATGCTTAGGCTGAAGGTAAGCGGCCCTGTTACATGGCCCTTAAGATATTCAAATCTTTTTTTTTGCCTCTCAAGCTCATCAATAAAATAATAAAAACCTGGCGCATACTCTTTTGAAATGGCAAAGTCATAGGGATTCTCTTTTAAGTATTTCTCATAAAAGGTGTAAATCTTATCTGCCTTATCATCGCCAATCTCAAACCATATCCGCTCCTTCTCCTCATCTGTTTTAATAAAAGGTATGCCTTCAGCATACTGCGGCATCATAAATTCCTTGAAACTTCTTTTTGGAAGTTGGGGCCAGAAAGGGATATCAACAGAATCAAAGATAATTTTGCAGGCATCTGCAGCATCCTTTACAGGCAGGCTGCCAATGCCGGTTGTAAGACATGATGTGATAATCAGATTAGACATGTGTTTCACCTGTCATTGCGAGCGATAGCGAAGCAATCTCAAGAAAGAGAGACGCTTCGGAACTTATGTCCCTCGCAGCGACACCTTGTTTAAGGTTTTTGTATTAGTATCAGATTGGATTAATAGTGTCAAGGCATAAAATAAAAAACCCCGCTGTGAACAAACAGCAGGGTTTAAACTGGCTTCGGCAAACTGCCGAATAATGATTAGCCTCAGGAAAAACTATTTGGCGCGCAAAATGAACCGCCGTGCGAGCTGAAAGAGGATAATACCTTTTCAGCATCCTTTTCACCGCACTTCGGGCAGATTAGTCCCTTCTTTTCCTCAGTTGATTTTTGTATGATTTCAAATGTGTAATCGCACTTTTTACACTTATACTCATAAATAGGCATTAGTTATTGCCCTCCTTTCAGTTGATATTATTATAATGAAAAAACTGGTTTTAGGCAAGAAAAAAATTGATGGTGGTCCCAACGGGATTCGAACCCGTGTTACCGGCGTGAGAGGCCAGTGTCCTAGGCCACTAGACGATGGGACCATGTTTACATACAATACTTTAATTGCTTTCTTGTGTCAATAATTTTTTTAGCCTAAAAACTCTCAAAATTTAAAATAGCCAGAGGGGTTAGATGCAAGGCGGAACGAAGACTCGCACCGCAGAACCCCCTCCCTAACCCTCCCCCTTGCTAAGGGGGAGGGAAGGGTGGGGGTGAGGATGAGAGGCTGAAGCGACAACGCAGCAGATGACCCCTATCGCTAAACCTTGCTTAATGGAGCTTTACTGCGCCGATGCCCCTAAGCTCCACAGTAAAGAGAAACTGGTATACATCCTTCTCTATATTATTTTCTATATTCAGCCTGTGGTTAAATACTATTCCTGCTGACCAGCATTGCCTTGCATATTTAAGTATATAGTTCTCCTCCCTGAGCCTTCCCAAGTATAAGTCATACCAGACAGTCCCTGAGATATCAATCCCAAAGGGAAAGGAGAACCCCATGCCTCCTGTTAAGAATTCAATCCTCGGAATTTTTGTATATCGCTCTCCTGCAGTTAGATACCAGAAGCGGCCTATCTGAAATCTTAAGTCGCTGTTTGTCTCTGTAATGTATCCTGTGTAAGGGTTGTATTTTGTGTCAATAAAAAGATTAAGCATGCTCTCGCTCTTTATATTCAGCTCTGCCCGTATGTCAGAGAAAGGCCTCTTTGGTGTTGCCAGGTTATAATAGCGAATCTCCTCGTTAATATCATAGCTCTGAGAGAGCTTTAACATTAGAAATTCAAGCTTTTTAATCTCTGCTCCCTTTGTATATCTTGCTGAAAACCTGTTTGTAATAGCATAGTAAACAAGGCTCTTCTTTGCGATATTGTCAACTGCATCAAATTGAGGCAATTGGGTCTGGTTAACATAAGGGATATATTCATAGTCTATCTCAGGCTCTATGGAATGTCTTATCCTGTCTATTGTGCCGAGTCCTTCTGTATTAAAAATCCGGTTAATCTTTGTAGATAAATTAGCTCCAACAGAATATAAAAATCTATGCGTGGACTCCTCTGTGTCTTTGCTCCTTGAATATAGTGTCTCGCGAAGTTCACCTCTCGGCGAAAATACAAATGTCCTGAAGAGATTAATCTCTGCCTTCAATTTTGGGTTAATGTCAATCCTCTGGCCTGTTATACCGAAATCCCTTTCAAAATTCGTAGCAGCAGAATTCAGGCTGTAGAATATGGGCAGTTCATATAATCTATTTTCAACTATCTTATATCCCAATTCCGGAAGCCTTTGGACTGTTTCATCATTAACCTTTGTCAAATCCTTTGTGTATTGAGTCCATAGATATAGGGAGCTTGAAGGCCAGTTCTGCGTTATCCAGACATTGGAATCTGTGCTTCTTTGTATTCTTTCGTAGGTTGTCTCGCTGTAGTCTTTATAATAACTCTTGTCGCTGACATAGTTTACATTTGCCTTTGCATTGAGCCTTTCAGTAAACGCATGTTCAATCAGATATTTCCCTTCCCATTTCTCCCTGCCTGTTAGCCATTCATTCACATAGTTTGTATAAAGATTTCCCCGTGAATACGGGCTTAGGACATAACGGTATTCCAATGCAGTGCCAAGCCCCTTTTCGCTTCTGTAGTCTGTATAGATTGTTGCATCCATGTTGTCTGCAATTGCCCAGAAGAACGCCTCCTTTATCTTAAAGCCCTCTTTTGTGCTGTAGCCCACTCTTGGTATAAGAAAGCCTGTCTGCCGTTTGGTCTTTATAGGCAGCGCGACATAGGGCAAATAGAATGAAGGAATATCTTTGATGTAAAAAACCGTATTCCACGAGGTAAGATAATCATTAGGGTATATATTTATATCGCTTCCTCTGAATCGCCAGTCAGGTATTTGCGCGTCGCAGGTTGTAAGAGAGCCTTTATCTATCTTGTATCTGTCTTCAGAGAGCTTTTCAAACTCATTGCCTTCAATGCGATAGTTGCCTTTTTTTATAAACATCCTGCCATTATGAATTACGCCTGCCTTTGTGTTCATGTTTAAATTAAGGCTTTCGCAGGACAACGTATCCTCGCCGTCAATAATTACAACATTGCCGCTTGCAAAGGCATCTCCTGTATCATTATTAACTGTAACCTCATCAGCGGTTACTTTAATTTTTCCCTGTACAATTACCACATTTCCCTTTGCATAATAAGTGTCCTTTTCTTTGTTATACTCAAGTGTATCAGCGTTTATGGTTATAGGCTCGCTCGTTTTTGCATATTTTTCCAAAGCAGGCGCTTCTGCTTTTATTAATGCTGGGAAAAGTATAGTGGAAAAACAATAAAGCAGAAAGACGATAGAGAGGGCAAAAAATCTTTGCAGCCGTTTTGTGTAATGGCGCATCATCAGCCCCTCAGCCCTGCCATGAGCTTTGCTGGCGCAGGATTAGTGAAGAACGCCTTTGCCTCGCCAACTGTAAATAAAGAGCCTGTAATGCAGATAATATCATCAGGCTTTGCAAGCTCTTTTGCAAACATGATGGCATCAGGGATATTATTTATTGCTGTAACAGGATGGTCCTTGATAAGTTTATTTATCCTCTCAGGGTCAGAGGCGCGGTAGTAATCGGGCTTGGTTAGGATTATGTTTTCTGCAATTGGTGACAGCTCGGAAACAATGCCTGATATATCCTTGTCAGCGAGAATGCCGAGGACTAATATAATCTTTTTGTTGTGAAAGTTTTCTGATAGAAATTCCCTAAGCCTCTTTGCAGCAGCAGGATTATGCGCACCATCAAGAATAATCAAAGGCTCTTTGGAGACAATCTCCAGTCTTCCATGCCACTTGGTTTTTCTAAGCCCTTCCCTTAAGGCATTTTCATCAATTCTCCAATCCCATGCTTTGACCCCTCTGTATTCCCCCTTAGCAAGAGGGGAATCAAAGGGGGGTGAAGGATGGGCAGCGAGCGCTTCTATTGCCAAAAGCGCTGTTGCAGCATTTACTATCTGATGCCTTCCTGCAAGGCCGATTTCAATATCTTTAAAATCCTCTTTTATCCCGTGATAATCAAATCTGG
>JAHFEP010000227.1 GCA_023248415.1 Nitrospirota bacterium | reverse complement strand
TGTTAAAGCAAGCATCTGTTGGCATAGTTTGCCAAATTCCTGCGCCCCATATTTATCGCAGATGCCTTTTAACAGCTCATAGGTCTCTGTCGTCATAACTTTATCTATCCCATGCTTATTTCAGGGCCGCCTTGTGGAGTCCAGTTATCAAAGACATATTGTGTCTTTGTTTTGGTTATCTTTGAAATAACCAAGTTTTGCAATTCCTTGTCCATAGTTGATAAAATAACCATTCGGCTCTCAAGAACCTCACCTATCACTTCTATCAATTTTTCTTTGTGTTCAGAGCCAAGGCTCTGTGATGGGTCATCCAGCATGATAAATCCGCATGATTGCCCACCCCCCTTTAAATAAGCCATCCCAAGAAAGATGGACAATGCAAGGGCATTCAAATCTCCCTGACTGAGAATAGGGGTTATCTCTTTATCATTCTGGTCTTTAAAATCATAATTATTCTTCCCTTTAGAATCAGCGCTTACATGAAGATTTACTTTACTTATTGTTGGGTTGTTTGTAATTTTGCGGAAGAGATTATCAATCGTATTTCCTGCCAAATCAATCTTTCCTTTCGCATCCTCATTAGATGCAGCATTTATTGCATATTTAATCTTATCTATATCATCAGTCAAAAAAGCCATTATATCTTTAGTTTCTTCCATTCGTTTGTATTCAACCGACTGCTTAATCTCATCAATTATTATCTTTTTTTCTTTATCAGTCAATATATTAACAATAATCTGAGCCTGTTCCAATAGCCTCCCAATCCCGTTTAATATTTCCTGCTTGGATTTTACTGCCTGTTCAAGTTTTCTTAGTTCTTCTTGAATCTGATTTAACTCATTATTAATAAGCGCAGATAAATCGTCTTTATCAGTTATCACCCTGCCCAGCAATTCGCTGGCTTTTTTATTGACCTCGTTTAATGCTTTATTAATATCCTCTTTTTTCTCTTTAAGCTCTCTGTATTTGCTTAACGAAGAAATTGTAACCTTTAAGTCAATCGTCAACTTATTTATTTCATCCTGAATCTTTCCCACTTGCTTTTCATATTTATCTTCCCACTCTTTTTTTAGATGCATTAATAAATCAGCAGTCTCTTTGCCGCATACAGGGCAGGTATTTTTACTCGCCCCTTCTAATCGGAGATATTCCAATGCTTTGCTTATAGTTGCTGCTTTAGCATTAGCCTCGCTCATCGCCTTCTCTTTTTCTAAAATTTGTTTTTCAATCTGAGGTTTGCTATTGCTTAAATCATCTTCTTTGCCCTTTTCTTTTGACAAATCCTCAAGCCCTTTTTCAATAGCCTTTATATTGCCCTTCCTGCTGTCATACTCTGTTTTTAATTGTGTAAATTTGCTGCTACGTTCAAATAACTCCCTTTGATTCTTTACATCTGGCATCACTGAGCGGAGCCGCTTTATCTCATCTTCTGCATCTTTTTGAAATAAAGATATGCCTTTCCACTGGTCAGGAACCCGTAATTCAGCAAGGCCAAGCCCTGATTCTGATGCAAACTTTTCCAACTGTTTTTTAGCAATCATTGCAATATCCAATACGCCTTTTTCATTAAGCTGTTCCTCTTTAAGTCCCTTTTGAATTGCCTGTATTTTCATATCGTCTAAATCCTTGTTTCGGGTGTCAAGAATTGCGCTGAGCTTATTTCTGAAGCCATCAAAGGCATTATCCATTTCCTTCTGTTTAGAGGGTATTTTTCCGTCATCAATGCCTGTTAATATGTTTCTATAGACTGAAAGCCCTAATAAGCGGTCAATGGCTTCATTCCTCTCACTTGGTTCCTGAGTAAGGACAGCACGGATTGCCTCCTGATGCTGATAAACAGTGGTTAGAAAATCCTGAAATGATAATTTAAGAAGCTGAGCCAATTTTTTTTCTGCTTCATCCCCCTGAAATTGTCCATCCTGTGAGCTTATTTTCAGGTCATTTCTCCTTAGGCTTATCCATTTTCGCAATATTTTGCAACTGCTTTTGTTTTCGTCTTCTAATTCAATTTCAACATAGACATCAGGCCTTGAGCCTAAATTTCTGTTTGGTATTTCCCAATCTACCCGTTCCCTGATGCCGGTATTTATACCTATACACTCATTTCCAAATAAACACCATTCAATTGCATTCAATGTGCTGCTTTTTCCACGACGGTTTTCTCCTGAAAGAATTGTAATAGGATTATTAAAGGTAAACCCTTTCTCATCCGTATAACCACGGAAGCCTTTTATCTTTAAATTTTTTATTGTAAACATATCACCCCCATTATATCTTTTTCATAAGTTGATTGAGCATCTCTTTAAAGTCCTTAGTTATTTTCTCAGCATGTGCGGTTAAGGCTGATTTAACTTCGTCTTCCCCTCCCCTATCATAAGCAGCAACAATATCTTCCCATAGCAGCTTTCGCCGCTTCTGCTCATCTGCATCCTCAGAAAGTTGCTTTTCCACAGCCTCTTTGTAATTCAAAACCACACCTCCATTATCTTCAAAATATTGCCTCTCCCGTGAAACCAATAATACACCATCGCAGTGACAAAGGTATGTCAGTGTATTTTAATTTATTTTTTTATGGCTGGTAATTTACTGTGGGAATAAGTAGGCATATTATCTCCTCTATCGCCTCTTTGCGGAGTTCTGGCGGAGAGAGGATTTCAGGTATAAACAATCCCTTCCTCTTTTGCCTGATTTATTATCAGTGAATTGCCTTGTTCTCATTCTGTTGGCTAGTAATACTTACAATACTTGAGAATCCTCCTTGTTAATATCTACGCGGCATTAACGATATTAACCTCAAGACGTTTCCCCAATGCTATTGCAACACGTTCTAATGTAGAAAGCTTAATGTCCTCTGCATGATTTTCAATCCTTGAGATTGCAGTTTTTTGGGTTTTAAGCCTTCTGGCAAGTTCTTCCTGAGTCAATCCTGCTGATTCTCGGGCATGACGAAGGATTACGCCGATTTTAAATTGCTCATATCCTTCTTCAAATCCTTTTGCAAAAACCTTATCCCTTTTCTTTCTTTCGCTTATATATCTTTTAAGATTACTCATAGATTACCACAAAATCCTTTACAGGACATTTCCTGTTCGCAGTTTCATAAAATATGACAGTTCTACGCATTTTTCTTTATGTTAACCTGAATGTTAACTTTTGTCAAGGCTTTGTTCAAGGGAAGCGTCAGACACCCTTTCCATACACCCTCCCCAGCTTCCCTATCTCCTCTGCGGCCTCTTTGCGGAGTTCTGGCGGGGAAATGATTTCGCAGTTCGGCGCCCAGTTGTATGACCAACGTTTTATCTCTTCAGGGCCTTTAAGTTTTACTTTAAGAATCAGGGAGCCGTCTGCCTGCTCTTCTATTGTCTGTGTGGGATGCCATGTTTTGCGTTTTACCCACCGGGCAACTTCTTTAGAGAATTTTAATGTTACATTAACAGGCTTTCCATAATTTATAATCCGCCAGCCTTGCTGCAGATATGACTCTATATTAAAATCACGCATAAAATAACCTCTGCCTGTTAATTTTTTAATGCCTTTTATACAGTCTAAGGCAAAGGTTCGTAAGTCTTTTTCCAGATAGCAATGCGCAACCATATACCACATGCCGGCGCCGTAAAACAGGCCATAAGGCGCAACCTGCCTCTTTGACTCCCTTTGGCTTTTCATTCCACGATAAATTATCTCAAGCATTAAATTTTCATCCATTGCATTGCTGATTATTTGATACTGTTTTTCAATCTTTTCAAAATCATTAACAGGGTCAATGGCAACCAAGAGTTTTTGTTTTTGACTTTGTAATCTTTCTAACCGTGCCCTTGTTCTTGCCCCTGTCTCTTTGTGGGCTTTTTTAAAAAGTGAGTTAAAGGCGTCCTCAATGGGTTTGCCCAATCTGTGAGCGAATTGCCTGCCAAACAACAGCGCCATAAGCTCTTTTTCTGACAGATTAAGGTCGCGGAGTGAAAAGTCAGGGTCTGCAAATCTATAAACGCTGTCTCCATCTTCAAATCTAACACACCTAATGCCAAAGCCTGCTGCATTAAGGTCATTAATGTCTCTATAGAGATTGCGTTTATCAATGCCGTATTTCTCAGCATAACTATCAGAATTTAGAGCTTCACACTTATCAAGCATACGTAGGATTGAAAGCAATCTGTGTAATTTTTTCATACAGAAAACCTTTTGGAGTTTGGGTTCATATACTAAAAAGTATACCTTATTAAAAATACCTGTCAAGGCATTTAAGCGAGCTTTTAGTCAGAAAATTATTATAAAATAGGAGGATGACAAAGGTGTGTCAGTCAGGAAGGCGTTTTCATCTCTCCACCTTAAACTTCAATATCCTGTGCTCATTCACATCCAGTATATACGCATTTCCTGCACTGTCAACTGCCACATCAGAAG
>JAHFEP010000080.1 GCA_023248415.1 Nitrospirota bacterium | reverse complement strand
TCAACTCTTCCATCTTAGAAAGGTTTTCAACAACTATTTCAAAAATCTTGTTCGTATTAATAGTAGAACTTAGCTCTGGACAAGATTTAAAAGAAATCCGGTTCTCTTTAAGTGCTCGCGCTGAACAGTGGCATCCTCTGCCAGAAAACTGGAAACCAACGCAATTATAAAAAAGAAGGGGAATCTGACTAAGAAAGAAGGGTGAAAAACATCAATCTTTGTTGTATTAAAAATGATTAAGATATAAAATGTGCTTGCAATAAATGCCACAAGCACACTCCCTTTAATGCTCCTTCCAAGCGCAGCAACAATTATTGAAAGAAAATATATATAGTATAACTCAGCATCGCCTGTCAGATATATACCGCCTGATATAATCGCAGTATCAGCAAGTATAATAATATAATCAAGGTATCTCCGTGTAAAATATTCTTTTGGTAGAAAAACAAGCACAACATTGCTTATAACAAATAATGATATAAATATTAACTTACCCTTGACAAGATAAAAGTCCATATCGCCGCTTAAGAGCATTGTAAAAAAGACCATTATTAAAAGCCATCTTAAGAGTATTATAATATTCTTCTTGCTTCTGTTTAAATATCTCATCTCTATCCCTAAAAAATCTTTTTAAACAATTCCACTACATCAGGGTGAAATTTCCTGCCGCTGTCCTTTATTATCTCCGTCCGTGCTCTATCTATGCTCATTGCATCACGATACGACCTGTCAGTAGTAATGGCATCAAATATCTCTGCAATATTGATTATCCTCGCACCGAGCGGTATATCATCTCCCTTTAAGCCTTTGGGATAGCCAGAGCCGTCATAAGCCTCGTGATGATGCAATACTGATGGAATTGTCGCAGCAAATACAGGATTCATAGCCAATATCCTTGCCCCTATTACAGGATGCATATTAATTTGCTCCCTATCCTTTTCTGACAGGCCCTTGCCGACCATTAATACAGGAACGCCTATCATGCCTATATCATGGGCAAGCGCTGCAAGCTCAATATCTTTTACATCCTTCTTTTGAATGCCCATCTCATAAGCAATCCTCAGTGCATAATCCCTTACCTTCTCAGAGTGTCCGCTAAGAAAATGGTCCCTTGCATCTATTGTCTCAACAAGGTGCTTAAATGGCCCCCAGAAACCGCTTTTAAAATTAATAATCTCATTAATCAATCTCTGCTTTTCTACTGCCCTTTGTACAAGAAATGACATCTTATCAATCTCAAATGGCTTTGAAAGGTAATCAAACACACCTTTTCGTATTAAAGATATCGCCTCCTTTACATCAGGGGCATCAGAAATAAAAATCAATTCACCTGTTGAGCCGTTATTTTGCAAGGCATTTAAGAAATCAGCGCCCTTTAAATCAGGAAGATTATATGAAGAGATTATTACATTAAACAGAAAGGTCTTTATCTTTTCAATAGCCTCTTGCCCGCTTCCGGCAGTATCAACAATATAGCCGTCCCTCTCAAGAAAGAATTTGATACTCTGCCTTATATGAAAGTCACTGTCTACTATAAGGGTATTCTTTTGTCCTTCATCCATAGAAGCATATCCCCTTTCTAATAAGTCATATAAGCCTTATATGACTTATGTTTTTAAGGTAATTATACCCAAAGACCTCAAATTAGTAAAGGAAGGCACAGAATTAGCAATAAAACTTATAACCTACAGCAAATATTAAGAAATTTGACACAAGAAATCGTTTGCAACATCAATCAAATATGTATATACTATGAACCTGTCTGGTATAACCTATGAAAAAATCAATTGAAGGCAGGGATATTATACTCTCCGCAGCATCAGGAATATTAATAGCGCTATCATTTCCCAAATTCGGTCTTTTCCCGCTTGCATGGATCGGGTTAGCTCCGCTCTTAATAATCTTAAAGGATAAGTATAAAAAAGAAGCATTCTTTTTTGGCTGGCTTGCAGGCCTTGTTTTTTTTCTGATTACTATAAACTGGGTAACAATCACAATGCATAATTATGGCAAGGTTCCCATAATACTGAGTTACATGATAATGTTTCTTCTATCATTATATCTTGGATTATATACAGCTGTCTTTTCATACCTGTTAAATCTAATTAAAAACCACTCTCCTCAAACAAAGGTTATTATCGGCTCATCTATCTGGATAGGATTAGAACTCATAAGAAACTATTTTATAACAGGCTTTCCATGGGCATTATTAGGATATTCACAGTATGAATTCCTTGAGATAATCCAGATTGCAGACATTACAGGCGTATATGGAGTATCCTTTTTAATTGTAATGGTAAATATAGCCATAGCAGAGATTGCAATATTAATCAGAAAAAGGGGAAGAAAAGAAAAAGGCCATTATAAAAATTTTATAGCATTAACAGCAATACCTGTATTTCTTTTTACTGCAATATATCTCTATGGATATATAAAATTATCTTCAAATAAAAATGACGCTGATAATCAAAAAATAAAAGTAGCCCTTCTCCAAGGCAATATTGATCAGGGTGTAAAATGGGATGTAAAATTTAAAAGGGAGACAATAGACATATATCTTAATCTTTCAAAAAAGGCAAAGGCAGATGGCGCTGAGCTTATTATATGGCCAGAGACAGCAGCGCCCTTCTTTTTTGAAGAAGAGAAGGAATACCAGAAAATACTTACTGACTTTGCCAGAGAAAATAACATCTATCTTCTATTTGGCAGTCCTGCAATTAAAGATAGAAACCTTCTATTGAACAGGGCATATCTTTTGTCTCCGGAAGGAAACATATTATCCCGCTATGACAAAATGCACCTTGTCCCGTTTGGAGAATATATTCCTCTGTCAAAGTTCCTGTTTTTTATAAACAAGATGGTAGAAGGCATTGGCGACTTTATCCCTGGTGAAGAATATACAGTAATGAAAACAGACGGAGGCAGGTTTGGTGTTGTAATATGCTATGAGATAATCTTTCCAGAGCTTGTTAGGGAGTTTGTTAAAAAGGATGCCAATTTCATGGTAACAATCACAAACGACGCATGGTTTGGAAAATCATCAGCGCCCTACCAGCACTTTTCAATGGCTGTATTCAGGGCAATAGAAAACAGGGTGCCTGTTGTCCGCGCTGCAAATACAGGCATATCAGGGACAATTGATTCTTCTGGCAGGATAAAAAAGGCAACAGATATTTTTGTTGAAACATATATTACAGATGAAATCACCATATCAAAAGACCACAAAAAGACATTTTATACAAGGTATGGCGATATCTTCAGTTATATTTGTACAATTATTGTAATTGGATTTTTTGGATGGATTATTATAAAAAGAAAGAAACTATCAGCCTGATAGTGAGACATTATAAGTGTTAGAGCAGAGGGATTTTTTAGACAAAACAAATGCGCCTGTCCCCTCTTTCATATTTCCCTTGAATCAAGCCTTGTGCAGGGGGTAGACGCAACCCTTAATTCTTATCAATCGTGTCCATTTTGTACTTCTTTGCAACATTGGGATACTTTGAAATCCACTCTTTCAGTTCGTTTTCTGCATTGATTGCTTTAACATACTTTGCCAATATACCCTTGTCAATATTAGCAACCCTGCATTCTTCAATATATTTAATGCTATGCTGTGTGAAGCCATATAATTTACAAAAAGCCTTAAAGTCGCTGTTAATTTTTGTTCTCTTTTTCTTCAATAAATCAGCTAACGGTTTAAATGAAACCATTGTAGTTGCATCCATTTTTTTAAGTATGGCTTTATCAAGTTTAAACCCTAAAACTTGAGTAAATGTTTTTGCTATTTTTGCTGCCTCTTTTTCGTATTTTGTTTTCATTGTTTGTGTAACGCTCCGCGTGAGCAGCGCCGTCTTATGGCGTCTGCTCGACGCGGTTGTTCGGCGCACGAAAATTTGGATTGAACAAGAACCTTCGAGAGCCATAGTTTCCAAGATCAAAATAGATAATCGCTTTGAGAAATTCCGTGCTCTGGTCCTCGAAGATAGAGCTCTCCCAGTTATAGCCGGACGACTCGATTTTCATGGTTTCCTTGTTGATAGTCACCGTGTATCCGCTCGAAAGAGAGGACAACACAGTAAAATCGCCCACAATGATTGAATCGTTGAGTTCGATTACTGCGTAGTTCTCACGCGGTTTTGAAAGCTGCTTTTGTTTGGCGATCTTTCTCAGAAGTTTTTGGCGAATAGACGCCATTTCGGTTTGCGTGTGCGTTTTAACATTCCGCACTACTATCCTCCCGTCTTCTGGTAACGGGAAGCTCGGCATGACGCAAAAAACTTCCAGATAAGCTTTAGTGCCATCAAGCCGTTCAATAATAATATCGGATTCGGCCGCATCTAGTTCGAGCCTTCTAATTAATCCTTCGTAAGCGGCGCGAATGTAGTAACGATATACAATAATCTCCGAGAAAATAGCTTCGCAGTTCTTCCAGTCGTTCGCGCTTTCGCGAAGCCTCTTCACAAACGACTTTGCATGTTGTTCGTTGTATTCGTGTATCTCATCTAAAAACGTTAGAAGATTAACGTAATTCCTATGCCAACTGAGAAGCCCCTGCTCACACGAGGAATAGTATCCTCGCCTGTATTTCTGGAAGTAATCGTTAGAAAGAAGTTCCGGGAACGCGAATCTCTTTTCGCAGTCGCTAATGATGTCCTCGACAATTGGCTCGCTCATATTTCTGGTTACGCCGAACGCTGGAATTCACGGGCACAGTTTCACCGTGTCCCGTGAAATGATTTGTTCTGTGGCCTCTATTTTAGCCGTTTTATTTATTATCTTCTATTTGCCGTATTTTTTTTGCTGTTATTTACAACCCTTTACTTCCATGGCTTTACGAACTGCCTCTTTCTCTCCGCGCACATTGGCCAATTCAGACGCCTCAACTCCATCACCTTGCCCGAAGCCCCACCAGAAGGCTTGGATTTGGCTAGTTTTGTATCTTTGCTCCTGCGCAACTACCAACTGGTTCTCTCGCCTTGCCAAAGAATCTAATTCGATCGACAATCGAGAACATTCAAAACCTTCGTACCTAAGTCCAGAGGTATACGACCCCGTAATTTGTGAGGATTGCGTAGGCATGTTCATGCACCCTGCAAGTAACACGAGCTGAACGAGAGCAAGAGCCGCCAATTTTAGTTTTTTTGTCATTGATTTCTCTCCTCGTTAATTAATTTATTCAGTTTTTATGCCTTCATTTCTTTTATGCCGTTATTTATTCTTGTTTTTTATTACGCCGTTATTATTGCCGTTATCTTTACAGAACTACGTCTTATGAAGAATCTGCCCTAATTATTAGGGTAGCTGTTTGCGCTGTATAAGACTCTGTAACTTAATATCGAAAGTCGCACTAACTTATGCAAATATCGGTGTTATTTTACTTACGCTCAATTTCTCACCTGCGCCTTATGCTGATATGTATAAGACACACAGAGCCTGACACTATCACAAGGCGTCTGTGGGACTTCTTACACCCTTTTCACCTCGGTTCAAGACATGGGTGTAAATCATCGTCGTCCCGCTGCACCATCCGGTCAAGTAATGACATCAATGATAGAAAATAAGCAATTCAATGTCAAGCGAATTTTTTACAAATAAAGGTGATAGATTTATTTATACCATTTTGTTACGGGGTTAGAGGGTCACGTCTTGCTTTTTGATGTTCTTCAGTCAATGCTAATCCCTTCTTTTTCTTTTCCCCACTGTCCTTACCCTTTTGCCTTACCTCAAGATGGTCTATGAAGTAGCGGGGCTTTAAAAATCAGTTTCTATCCCCACCTCTCTTTTCACCTTGTATGTTGTAGTATAGTAAATCTTATAATAATCTGCAATCTCTTTTAATGCTCGCTTATCTATACATTCTTGTAACTCCACCGGCAAAGCATGTCAAGCCCCATCTTGCAATCCTTTATTCCCCTATCCACCACCACGGCACTGCAATGACCTTGGAATGCAGCCATTTGACGGAACTTCCGGTATGCAATAAAATACCCCGCGATGTTCCCGGATATTCTTCAATGAAGGTAAGCAGGTTTTTTATGTCGTTAAATGACGGTTTCTTTGTGAGTTTTACCTCAAAGGCAAAAAGGTTTTTGCCATGTTCCATGATAAAATCAACCTCTTTGCCTGCTGTTGTTCTCCAGTAAAATATCTTTGCCTTTGGAATCATCAGTTCCGAGAGGATAGTAAGATGCATAAAAATCATTGTCTCAAAAAAAGCTCCCAGTTCACGCGCATTTTTAAGAGATTCTTTATGGTGATAGCCGGAGAGGTATGCGCTCAATCCAGCGTCTATGAAGAAGACTTTGGGAGATTTAGTTATCCTCTTGGTTCTGTTGGAATAGTAAGCAGGAACCTTTTTGATGATATTGGAAACCTCCAGCAGCTTGATATATCTATGCACGGTCGGCTGGCTTACGCCCGTATCCCTGCTTATCTCCGTTTGATTCAGGACATTGCCGGTTCTTAAGGCAAAGGCTTCCATGACTCTTCTGAAATCTATGAGTGATTCTATTTGAGATAGTGTTCTTAAATCTCTTTCAAGATAGGTTTTTATATATCCTTCCCACCAGAGCAGGACATCTTTATCGGCGGTTAAATTTATGAGCGGGGGCATGAACCCCCTGAACAGAAAAGGGATAGGATTTACAGCGCCTATATCCTGTTCTTTGCCTCTGTAATCAGACTGAATGATGTTAAAGAAATTCTGCGGCGATTCTTTTCCGGTTTCCATCTCGCCCATTGACATGGGAAGCATCTCAAAATAGACGGCCCTTCCGGCAAGGGTTTCGCTTATATTTTTCATAAGGAGGATGTTTGATGAGCCTGACAGAACAAACCGTATTTTCCTCTGCGTCCTGTCAATAGCCGATTTTATCGCAGGAAAGAGTTCGGGCGCCTTTTGCGCCTCGTCAATTATTACTCTGTCGGAGTCCATCCATAATGATGCCGGGTCTCTTTTTGCCTGTTGCAGTGTTGAAAAGTCGTCCAGGCTTAAGTATTTGAAATCTGGAAATTCATTTTGCAGAAAAGTGCTTTTGCCGACCTGCCTTGCCCCTGATATAACAACGGCAGGAAAGGTTTTTATTGCAGATTTTACCAGCGGACATATCCACCGCCTTCTATAAATCAATTCCTGATTTGAATGAATTCTATTCATGTAGTGAATAATATTCTAATTGCCACGTTAAAGTCAATGATATTTTGTGCATAGTTCGGAAATCATCCTATCTCATACTTCCCCAGCCCAAAGCTCGGAAGGGTTAGGACAGGTTAGATGGCCAGATCTTGCTTTTTGATGTTCTTCAGTCAATGCTAATCCCTTCTTTTTCTTTTCCCCACTGTCCTTACCCTTTTGCCTTACCTCAAGATGGTCTATGAAGTAGCACGGCTTGAACATGGATGGGCGGGGCTTACCCACTCACTTCTACAAAAAGCCATTAATATTATTCATGATAGTATTTTTATGTAGTATGAACTAAATCATATCTTTTATTTCCTATCAATTGTTATAATTATAGTATAATAAAGTTTAAATTTTAAAACAGGAGGATTAAACATGGCAGAAGGGCAGAGCAAATGGCTGCAGGATTTTTTTGACAAGGCAGAGCAGATTAAACTAAAAGACCCATTGGCAGTGGTGCTTGGTGCAATGGCAGAGGAGGCGGTCTTTGTTTTTAAATACCCTGATGCAGTAAAGCTTGCAGGGCACTCATGCCCTGCTGTTGCAGGCGCATATATGATAACCCTTAAAGCATTAAAGGCGCTTTACGGAAATGAGATGCCTGTCAGAGGCGAAATAAAGGTGGCTGTTATGGGCGGGCCGCTTGACATGGCTTATGGCCCAATATCGCAGGTAATAAGTCTTATAACAGGCGCTGCAACAATCACCGGCTTTGGAGGGCTCGGCGGAAGATTCGCCAGAAGGAACAAACTTGTTTTTGATGAAGAGCATGGTGAATTTAATGCCTTTATCTTCCAGAGGACAGACAACAATAAAACTGTAAAGGTTGTATATAATCCAGGTGTTATCCAATCAGATGAAAGGATGTCTGATCTGATGCCGCTTGTAGTCTCTGGAACTGCCTCAAAGGAAGAGCACAAGGCATTTATTGATATGTGGCAGGGAAAGGTAAAAAAGGTTCTGCTTGAAGCAGATAAGATTGAAGGACTTTTTGAGATAACTGAAGTGAAGGATTATAAATTTCCTCAGGGATAGTGCTACCTACTCCAATCCCCTTTCCTTATCTATCTCTTCTAACTCCTCCTGCTTTTTCTTGCAGACTATGCAGAGCCTGGCAAAGGGTATTACCTTTAATCTCTTCTCATCAATACCATTGCCGCACTCCTCGCAGACCCCATATGTCCCTGCGTCAAGCTTTCTAAAGGCATCGGCAATGCTCTTGTACTCCTTATATTTCATCTCAAGGAGTTTATAATCAATGCCCTCGCCAAGAGAAAGGACAGAGAGGTCTCCATCATCAAGGGCTGAATCAAACTTCTGCAGAACAGCAGTGCTCATATGAGAGCCGAACTGTTCTTCTATCTCTTTAACTACAGCCTCTCTTTTTTCATGCAGCACCCGTCTCATTTCCTCTTTTTTCTTTTTATCACCTTTAGCTGTACTCATCTGCACTCCTCCTGAATTATACTTCAAATCTCCCCTTCCTTTAGGGAGGGGACTACCTTCTTAATCTTAGCTCTGCCTTTAGCAAACGGGGTATTTGCCCATTGCCAAATCATTACAAAAATCCCCTATTTTATCAAGCTTAAAATTAATAATTTCATCAACCATCTTTGATATATCGGAAAAAGAGGCGCCCTTTTCTAATATAAGCTGTGCTGATATTACCTTTGGCTGGTCAATCGGCTGGCCAATCTGGCTGCACATCCAGACATAAACCTCTTTAATACCTTTAGTCTTTTGATAAATATCATTTGCAATCTTATGTGTCAGAATATTATAAATCTTGCCAACATGGCTTACAGGGTTCTTGCCTGCTGCTGCCTCTGTTCCCATGGGCCTGTTCAAAGAGATAACGCCGTTAACCCTGTTCCCCCTTCCAACCTGGCCTGAATCAGCATCCTCTGCGGAGGTGCCGAGCACAGAAAGATACATCCCGCCAATGCCCCTTCCCTTTTTATCAAGTGTATTTAGATATATGTTTACCTTCTTTATTTCAGGGGTCTTGCCTTTAACAAACTCCTCTATTGCGCCATTAATCTCCTTTTTTCTTTTAAAGTATGCCGACTCTCTATCAATAAATCTATCAATCATGGGCATAGCAATTGTAAGGTGAAGCCTCTGCTTCTCTCTTACACCCATTATCTTAACATCCTCGCCTGTCTCTGGAAACCTGTCTTTAAACTCCTTTGAGTTTAAGTATCTCTCTGTATCAAGGACAATCTGCTCTGTCAATGTAAACGGCGCATAGCCAACAGCAGCAGAGGTATCATTTGCGCCAAGAACAGCTTCGCCCCTTTTAAATATATCTGAAAGTTCAGCAGAGCCCTCTTTGATTTCCACCTGATAATTTATATGCTTATCAGGGTCAACAAAACGGAGATTCCTTCTGAACCAATCCTTCGCAGTATTTACTGCAATATCTGCAACAGGTATCTTCTCTCCATTTATCTTATATGCAGCCCTGTCGCCGAATATCATTCTCATCGGCTCTGTTAAGCTGCCGCCGCCGAATTTCCTCTCCACTGCGCCAGCAGCAAGCATACCTTTGTCAATATTATGGTGAAGCACTGCCCCGAATTTCTCCTTATAAATTTTACTCAAGGCAACAGATATCTCATCCATTATTGCATCGCAGATATAATCTGGATGACCTGTTCCCTTTCTCTCCACAATCTCAACCCGATTTTCTGAAACAGGGCGGCCTTTAAGTTTTTCAATAATAATCCTTCTCATTTCAAATCCTGCAATTAAAAAAGTTAAGTTATTATATTTGCTTACAAGGGTAAATTCAAGGCTTTTTTATATTCCCATAGTTTCTATATATTTTATGTTGTGTATATATATATAATACATATAAAAAAATAGCTTGACAAATACAAAATTTGTGCTATACTTATGCTAAATTTATATAAGGTGGTGTCGGATATGAAGAAGCAATCTAACGGAAAAAAGGTAATAAATGCCTGCATTTCTGAAGACGAGTATAATTTCTTAAAAAAGGTCTGCGAACGGCATTCAATGACCGTAACCATGTATCTCAGAAATTTAATCAGGACTGAGATGAAGAAATCTGGAGACCTTACGCATAAATTTTAATAATTTAAACATTGACAACTACTACTCTTTGTAGTATTATTGGGTAAATTTCAAAACGCTCTAAATAAGGTTGTTGAAGCAATGCCCTTCAATCTTAAAAACAGGAGGTGATAAAGATGAGCAGAAGAGCTGTTGCAGTAAATTTTGACGAAGAATTAGAAAATAAAAATACAATTACTTCTGATGAAGAATTAGAAGAAGCCAGTGACCTCTTAGAAGAAGAGGAAGAGGTGCGTCCTTTAACAGAGGAATTAGAGTCCGTTGAGGAAGAGGAGGAAAAAGAAGAGGTTGTGGTTCCCGAAAACCTCGTGTGGACATATCTGCGCACAATGGGCAGGACGCCGCTGCTTACACCTGAAAAGGAGCTTGCATTACTAAAAGAGGTTGCTGCGACAAAAAAGATTATAAAAAGGCTTTCTAAGAAAAGAGGAAAGCTGACTGTAAAGGAAAAACGGTCTCTTTATAACGCAAGAAAAGCCTATGCAAAGGCAAAGTCTGAAATAGTTACAGCAAACCTCAGGCTTGTTGTCAGCATCGCAAAGAAATATCAGAACAGAGGACTGCCATTGCTTGACTTGATTCAGGAAGGGAATATTGGCGCTATGCGTGCTGTGGATAAATTTGACCATACCAAGGGATTCAAGTTCAGCACTTATGCAACATGGTGGATAAGGCAGGGAATAACAAGGGCAATATTTGAGCAGGCAAGGACTATACGGCTTCCTGTTCATATAACAGAGCTGATAAATAAGATTGGTAACTTTACAAAGGACTTTACACAGAAAAAAGGGAGAAAACCAACACCAGAGGAAATCGCAGAGGTAATTGGCATCTCTATAGATAAAGTTAATAAGATACTAAAGGCTATTCCAGAGCCTGTCTCACTTGAACGTCCGATAGCGCAGGAAGAAAAGAGCGAAAAGACGCTAAAGGAATTTTTACAGGATACAGAAAAACTGACACCTCATGATGAGATGGAAAAAAAGAATCTGTCAGAGCTTGTAAATAAGGTGCTGTCTACGCTCACACCGAGAGAGGAAAAGATATTAAAGATGCGCTTTGGCATCGGCGGAGACGAACACACACTTGAAGAAACAGGAAAAGACCTTAAACTTACAAGGGAGAGAATCAGGCAGATAGAGATAAAGGCATTGAGAAAATTAAGGCATTTAAAGAGGAGCGAGATACTCAGAAACTACGCATAAGAAACTGAAATATCTTTTCAGCAGCAGCCTCAGGTTCTTCTTTATCTGACTCAACAACAATTTCTGGATTTAATGGCTCTTCGTATAATTCCTGCAAACCTGGGACTGTAACTGCCTTACCTTCCTTAGCCTTTTTATAAATCCCTTTTGGGTCGCGCTGCATGCAGACAGAGAGGGGGCATTTCACATATACCTCAACAAAATTTGTGATTGCCCCCCTTGCCTTATCACGATATAAGCGCTTATTTGCAGTGGCATCAAAGATAATATTAGCGCCGTTTCTTATAAGCAGCTCGCCAGCATAAACCATAACATTGTAAAAATTATCCCTCTCCTCAGGGCTATAGGTAGGCTTTGGCGTTATTATCCTGCGAAGCTCATCAGACTCCAAGACTTGAACAGATATACCTGCCTCATTCAGCCTTTTAACAAGCGCCCTTCTAATAGTCGTCTTCCCTGATGAAGGCAGACCTGTAATCCATATTGCAAAGGGAGTTTTTGGCATCAAATATAATTATAGCCCTATTCAACTAATTCTTTGATCTCATTAAAAATGATACACTAAATAAAAATACTATTCAAGATAAAACCCTCTATGATTTTCTTGACACACTATAAAGGGTGT
>JAHFEP010000226.1 GCA_023248415.1 Nitrospirota bacterium | reverse complement strand
ACACGCCGTTTCTTGAGCATATACCCTGCATGAAGGACAAGACAGGCGAGCCGATGTATAAGAGCCTTGAAAAGACTATTACAGCCCTTCTCGGCAAAAAATTTAATGATAAGCTGCAAAAGTATGCCAAGAAGCAGCTTGCCGCTTCTTAAATAAGCCATGCCATTATGTTAAAAGTGTCAAAGTTACAGAATATCTAAAATACAGATAATTCAATGAGGCAACTGTGGTGTTTGGGTAATTTTACTTCCACATACGAGGATCAAAACTAAATACTTGCGGATTCCCTATCTTAATTTTTTTGAAATCAGGGTGAGAGGTATTGAGCACAAAATTAGCTTCAATCGGAATAATAATTGATGGAACACGCAGAATAGCCGTTCGCATACTTTTAGCCCAATTTGTGCCCAGATCTTTTGTAGATGCGGGCGGCGGTAGTTCGCGCCAGTTGTTTAGGAGGCCAGCAGGCTTAAGTTCTTCTATTGACACGGATTCTGGAATCTCTATGGGTATATACACATAAGGGACACTTGACTTGCCTCCGGGAAGGTTGACAAAAGCCTCAAGAACAGATAGTGCGAGGTTTTCACTCACATAAACAACAGACACCCCTTTATGATTCCAACGTCCTCCCTTAAGGCGGGCGCCATCACCAGAAAAGGCATCATCTGCATGTATCTTTTGCACCAGCCGCCATGCTCTTATCATTAGTATCCTTTAGATTATAAGACAACGCCGTACTCAATACGACCTAAAAGATCTTCAACCTCCTGGGCGCCTGCTTCTGTCCTCATCATATCAAGGGGAACCCTGCCTCCTAAGCCTGTCTGTGGTATATGCAGCCACTCTCTCGCTTCTTCTTCTCCGCCAAACACATCTATTGCGTTAGCAAATATTTTTGCATACCTGTAGGCACGATCGCTTTCAACAGGAGAGAATCTTTTTCTCTTCTCTTTGTAACGGATTAATGTTCTCGGGCTTACCCCAAGAATGTCGGATAGTTCTTGCTCGGTCAATTTTAAACTTTCCTTCATGCGCAGGACGGCGCTGTATTGCAAGCCCTCCCTAATTAATTTATCAAAATCCATGCGGCCCTTAATCTTTCGTTTAACCCCTAAAATTGAAGCAACTAATGTCACGGTATCACCTCCCTTGCTGCCATTTGACATTATTATATAAGACAAATGACAATTTGTCAACCCGATATTTATGATTTCTATATCGGGATTTGGGGTCAATATTCTTCTTGACAGTTCTTAAGATGATATGATTTAATTTAGCTATAAGTAATTAGAATATAGAGGGAATTTACGGGACTTCCACCCAGAGTTAGGATATCCGCAATGCGGATATGAACAAGATAAGCGGTCATCGGTTTTGCCTCTGACCGCTTGCCGGGCTGGCGTTTTGCCGTGGCCACATCTTATACGCATCAAGATTAAATCAGACATTTTTGCTTGACAAAGATTCTTGGTTGGATATACGATTAGATTAAAAAAGGGGCGATTAGATGTCAACAAAAGCAGCAACAACTATTTATATAGAGCCGGAACAGAAGAAAAGGATTAAATCAATAGCGAACAAAAAGGGAGTCAGCAGCTCCGGTGTCATAAGGAGTGCTATAAATATTTTCTTACTGCAAAAACAGGAAGCAACAATTAGTCCTAATGAGGTTGAGATATTATTAAAGGAGGCAAGCAAATCATTAGGCAGAATGATTGTAAAGATAGATATGGCACATGAAGCTGTTACTTCTGCCTTTAAAAAGATGGAAAAGATAAAATGAGCCTCATGGCTGATATCCTAAAGGCTATAAAGATGATATTTGTAGTAGAGGACATGAACAACTTAGGCGCAATCTTGCTTGGTGTTTTGAAAGGAGTGATAACAAATATTAGGGATGATTATCGATGATTTAGTGAAAGCCTTAAGCACGAGAATAAATTTATCATCATGAAAAGAGGAGGCGTAAAATGAGCTATAAGATATCTAAGTTAGGATGGATTTCATTTGTATTTATGTGCATTCTTTCCCTTCCTATTTTTGCCTTTGCTCAGCAGTCTTCTCTTGAAATGGGGGTTGAGCTAATTCCATATTCTGATGATTTAAAATCTGAAAGTCGTTTTGCAATCTTGAGCTCAAATATTTTAGGAGACCTATATCGCTACCCTGCAGAGGAAAAACGCTGGTTACAGATGGTAAATGCTACTGCCTATTTCAGGGATGTATTAGCAGGTCCAATAACTTATATCTCTGGTGCTACTGATGGAGAGACATGGACTGGAGATGTTTTATTGCCAGACGATACGACCAGAACATGGTCTCCAGTTACCTTTTATAGAACCTATAATGGTCAATCAAATTGTTTTGTAACAAAAGAACAGGTGCTCTGTGGATCAACAAGTGTAATCCTGCTTTGGTGGAAAAATGTGCAGTGTCAACCAACAGGGTTATGGACTATGAACTTTTATAACAATAACAATTATTTCTTTTCAACACAATTTACACTCCTACCACAGATTTACACTGGCAAGGTGCCTTTGTATAATCAGTTGGCATACAACGACCTTAATAATCCATTGTATCTATACGATTCTATATGTAGAACGAGGACCGATGCAGGTGTGTTGTTAAGAGATGTTTTTCTATGTGATGGTAGAGCAAATGAAGTGCCATGGACTATTTCGGGCAAGGGTTGCTATCTGACAGATGCGGCGATGATTTTAAGTTATCATGGGGTGAGTGTTGAGCCACCAACTTTAAATACTTGGCTGATTAATAACAATGGATATGACGAGGATGGAAATGTTAATCCGTACAAAGTAGTCGAGTATGCAAGTACGAGAGGAGTCAATATGACCTTTCCTGCTCCAAGACCTGATCCTCAAAAGGTTTGGACAGGATTTGAGGAACTTGAAAAATACATTTGTTACTATGGTCCCCATATTACAAAAGTGCCCGATAGAAACCATTGGGTGACTGCCACAGGAAAAAATTTCCAGAGGACGGTCTATCTGGTTAATGACCCAAATGGTGGAGAGGTCATAACTCTTCCTCAGTTTGCCGCCATGCGGACATTTGGAGGGCCGGAATATACTTATACTGATAGAACGGGTATTCGCATCAAGTTTCATTCTCCTGGCGAATTACTGATTACTGACCCCCAGGGCCGTAGGGTAGGATATGATCCGATAAACAAAGTAACCTATAACGAGATTCCTGATGCCTTTTATGAAACTGTCGGCTTAGAGGATGCAGAGAGTGGAGACCCTGGCCCGGAAAGCAAAGAACTCGTGGTTCCAAGACCATTAGCAGGCGATTACCAGTTACAGGTAATTGGCACAGGCACAGGGACTTATGTGCTCAAGATCGAGGCCGTTGATCCTGAACTGAATTTCTCCGAAAAAAAATTCAGAAACATCTCCATCACCCCAGGCGAGATTCATACCTATGGTTTCTACTATGCAAAAACTGTAGGTGCAGAATTAGAGTTTAATGCTGTGACTGGTAATTTCGATGGAAAGGGTCAGAGGCCATCTGATGTAAATAAGTTTTTGTCGTATGTAACTCCAACACAAAGCACAACCACTCTTTCAACAGGAACAACGAGCTTTAGTCTGATTATTATCTATGACAAAAACATCATCCCTGCTACTTTTACAGCAGAACTCAATGGTGTGGATGTCAAATCATTATTTCATCCAACAGCAGGTGGTGCTGAATCAGTTACACTAAATCTGAATCAGGGAAGAAATACACTCGTTCTCTCCGTGGAAGGGAATTTGCCTAACAGGGTAGCAAGGGATACAGATAGACTGGTATTCGTTGTGCCGTAATGATAGAGATAGGGAGCAATCATATTGATTGCTCCCTATTTTGTAAAATAAAAGGAAGAAATGTATACAAAGTTTTCATTAAAAGAAAAAGCAGGAGATGTACCTGTTCCAATTGAAAAGAAAAAAGTTACCTCTTCAGTTGACCAAATTGTTCATTGGGAAATTTACAGGAATGAGAAATATAGTTACTTGCTACGCAAGTTCGTTTAGCCAGCCGATAAGCGGTCATCGGCTTTGCCCCTGTCTGCCCTGTCTGCCGACAGGCAGGCGACAGGCAGGTCTGCCCGCTTATCGGGCTGGCGTCTTGCCGGGTCACATCTTATACGCATCAAGATTAAATCAGACATTTTTGCTTGACAAAGATTCTTGGTTGGCTATATGATATTGCAAAGTTAATTGTGTGTGCAGTAACATTATGAAGATTATAAAGCCCGAAAAGATAATACTCTCCTTTTTAATAGCGGCAATATTAATCCTAAATATTGCCAGTCCGGTTGCCGCTGCTATTATAAGTTCTAATTATAATGGCGAAGGGCTGCCGACCTGCAACCTTTTCTGTAACCTTTCTGTAATGGCTGATGAT
>JAHFEP010000225.1 GCA_023248415.1 Nitrospirota bacterium | reverse complement strand
TCAAAGGAGCTTATGGAAGACAGGATTATTAATAAGGAGATACCGCCTGAACTTTTCAATAAGGTCCTGCAGGATTTAAAGGAGGAGATGGTCTATCTATATGAAATCCTTCCAATGATAATAAATAATAAAGATGCTCAACTCAGGGAAAAGTTCTTAAAGGAGAGCAGCCTTGACAGATATTATATAGAAGAATTAGAACGGGAGTTTATTGAACTTAAAGGCATTGACCCGTCAATCCTGAACCTGATGCAGAGATATGAGACAGAAGGGGTTTATCAAAAGGTGTAAGATAATCCCCCTTTTGTCAACCTTTAACCCCTCTATATCCCCCCTTAGTAAGGGGGGAACAGAAAGGGGGGTGAGGGGAGATTACTATGTAATCCATTACATAGTTGTGTAATCTGTTACATAGTTAAAAGTGATAGAGTTAGTATTAATGGCTGTGGAAAACCATTGCTAAAAGTCATTGCGAGCGAAGCGAAGCAATCTAACTTCTTTAAAAATCAATAAGTTAGAGAGTGCCTCGTCGCTGATGCTCCTCGCAATGACATGATAAAGGGATTTTGGCACAGCAATTGCAG
This sequence comes from Nitrospirota bacterium, assembly GCA_023248415.1. Classification (GTDB taxonomy): domain Bacteria; phylum Nitrospirota; class CAKKRA01; order 9FT-COMBO-42-15; family 9FT-COMBO-42-15; genus 9FT-COMBO-42-15. The sequence goes on along the minus strand of JAHFEP010000225.1, from coordinate 3,862 downwards.
AGCTAATATGTAATATGTAATATCACAAACAGTTCTATGCTTAGAGTAGGGGCTGACCTATGTGTCTGCCATTGGACAAACTTTAGGAAAATAATTATGAAAAAAGAGGTGCAAAAATGAAGACTAAATATTCTGTTTTAATCCTTTTGTTACTCTCTTTCCTTATGTTAGCTCCTTTTAGTTATGCCGAAGTCAGGGGAGTAGAAGGATTGATAGAAGGTGTATCAGGCAATTCTATCTTAGTCCGTGGTCAGTATTATGATATTTCGGGTGTGCCTATCTTAAATCTTTCTGGCGAAGCGGCGTCAAAATCTGATTTAAAAACAGGCAACAAGGTAGAAATATTCCTTGAAAATGGAAGTATTACTTCAATAATAATCTTTCCTGAAGATATAGTGGAGTGAGGTTACTATGAAAAAATCAATCTTTTTTATTATTATCACATCTTTATTATTTACTATTTTGCCTCTAAAAGATTCAGAGGCCGTGATGGAAGACTACTGTGCGCAACCAACATATGTTACCCAGAGCGTTCCCCCAAATATCATGATTGTCCTTGATAACTCAGGGAGCATGTTCAACTTTGCATACTCTGATGGCTTTGAAACAACAATAACAACAGATGACAGAGGTTGTGCAGGCACTGCTACTTGTTTTGGAACTAATTGTATATGCACAGGCTTTACAAACCCTGGCGCGTATCCAACTTCCAAATACTACGGCTATTTCAATTCTGATTACTGGTATACATATGGAAGTAACAGGTTCACTCCATCTGCCCCAAAAACAGGAAGCGGCATTTCAGGCGCAAGGGCAAAACTTGCTGCTGAATGGGACGGCAACTTCCTAAACTGGCTTACTATGAGAAGGATAGATATTATAAGAAAGGTAATGGCTGGTGGATGGAATACAGGTTCGGGCCTTAGTACCCGGCTTTTAGGAGAGATGGCAGATGGAAGCGGCAGAGGAATATATAAATCAACCATAGCTGCCGATACAGCAGCTTATACGGAGTACACAGGAAATAGAACATACACCTTTAGCACGGGTACAGGAACATCTTCGTTTTCAGTATCAGGTGGTGGTGGTTCTTTTAATGTTGATGTGATTGTGGCGCTGACTCTTCCAGCTCCAGCACAAACTGCTTCCCAAGTGAAAGTAGAAGGTGTTTTACAAAGGGTTGTAGGCGCTAAGGCAAGGGTAGGTCTTTCATTTTATAGACCAAATACCTCTGCTACAACACAAGGTGGCTATGTGCAGACCGCTGTTGCTGGAACAGCTCTCCCTGCTATAGTAAATCAGATAAACAATGTTAAAAAGCCAGACAGTAACACCCCGCTTGGTGAAACATTATGGATGGTTACGGGGTATTTTGCCCAGGACAATACCATGGGTCAAGGAACACCCGAACCAAACTACAATAATAACGCCTTTACAATAAACAACACTAATGACCCCTATAACTATGGCACAGGTGGCCAGCCTGTTTACCGCTCCTGTGCAAAGAGTTATGTTTTATATATCACAGATGGCGAACCCTGTGCAGATGGTTATCTGCCTGCTAATATATTAAATTATGCACAGAACAAATCTAAATTCAACTGCGGTACCCCTAATGCTACAGATTCATGCCCTGCTTTAACTGCAACTGCACCAGAAACATACTCCTTTCCTGCATCAACCTTTCCGACCTGTGGGGCAGGCAACAATGTAGCAGGCTTAGAGGATGTTGCCTTATATGCACATACAACTGACCTAAGAACCTCTACACTCGGTCTAAATGCCATTGACGGGACACAGAATCTGACCATGTATTTTGTCTTTGCCTTTGGCAAAGGGTCAACCTTGCTCAGATATGCTGCTATAAATGGCGGATTTGTGGATTCAGATAACCCTGGTGATCCTGGGTATAATATCCCTGATAAACAATCAGAATGGGATAACAATAATGATGGTGAGCCTGATAACTTTTATGAGGCTTATGAGGGAGCTGCACTTGAAACATCTCTTGAGGCTGCCTTTTCAAACATGCTCAAGCGCGCATCCTCTGGCACAGCAGCATCTGTGCTTGCATCTGGCGAGGGCAAGGGAGGAAACCTCCTGCAGGCTGTATTCTATCCGGGACGTCAGTTCGGTAATGATGTTATTATATGGTCAGGGGCGGTTCAGAACCTCTGGTATTATATTGACCCCTTCTTTACCAACAGCAACATAAGAGAAAATACAGCCGAAGATACTGCTACTGAAAAGAAGCTTGACCTTCAAAATGACTTTATTATGAAGTACTACTTTGACTTTGACGCTGCCTCTACTCCCCCTAACCCTAAAACAAAGGCAAAAAGATGGCAGGATACAGACGGAGACGGCGATGTTGATACTGCACAACCAACTGTTTTATTAGAGGATGTAAAGAATATATGGGAGGCTGGCAAGCTTTTGTGGGAGAGGAATATCACCACTGATGGAAGGACGATATACACAACCATTAATGGCACCAGCCGCATAGATTTTAATACAGCCAATGAATCAATCTTAAGGGATTATCTGCAGGCAGCTAATTCTACAGAGGGTACAAATATAATTAATTATATTAATGGTAATGATATTACTTTAGATGCAAATGCTGACGGCGTGAATGATTTTAGGTCAAGAACAGTAACAGTTGGCGCTGATACAAAGGTCTGGAGGCTTGGGGATATCCTGAATTCAACACCAAGGATATCATCATGGGTGAAATTGAACACCTATGATACATGGTATAAAGATAGCACATATAGTTCTTTTGTAGGGACATCTGCCTATACGAACAGGGGTATGGTATTTGTGGGCGGCAATGACGGGATGCTCCATGCCTTTGACCTTGGATTTTTTGAAGATAAGTGGACCGGAAAGGGAACTTATGAACGTGCAAGATTAACAGGAGCAACCATGGGAAAGGAGAAGTGGGCATTTATACCAAAGAATGTCCTGCCTTATCTTAAATATATAGGCGACCCTGAATATTGCCACATCTATACTGTTGACCTTACACCATTTATCTTTGATGCAACTATCAGTGGCGGTACTGCTACTGATCCAAAGAGTGCAAGCAGTTGGAGGACTATACTTATCGGAGGCATGAGAACAGGAGGCGCATGCGCAGGGACAAATACTACGACTGCAACACGTCCAGGTGTTGCTACTGGTGTTGGGAATAAGGATTTTGTTAATACACCTGTTGATGTTAGCGGCATAAGTGTCGGCTATTCCTCCTATTTTGCATTGGATATTACTGACCAGAATAATCCTGTGCTGCTCTGGGAGTTTTCAGAAGCAGATATACCAGCAGCAGACAGGGGGCTTGGTTTTGCAACAACAGGCCCTGCTATTGTAAAGACAGGCAGCGAAACAACAAACGGCAGTTGGTATGCTGTGTTTGGCTCTGGCCCCACAGGACCGATAATGACTGATACTGCACAAAAATTAAGTTACCAGTTTATGGGCAGGTCTGACCAGAACATGAGACTCTATGTCCTTGATTTAAGAACAGGCAGCCTTGTAAGGACAATTAATACAGGAATACCATACGCCTTTGCTGGTTCAATGGTAAATGCCACAATAGACCCTGACATTGACTATCAGGATGACGCCTTCTATGTTGGATATACAAAGAGAAATACGGCAGACGGAGCAGGCACAACTGCAAATCCCTATAAATGGACTCTCGGTGGTGTCGGCAGAGTATTGACCAACGAGAGTTCTGATCCTGCTAATTGGCAGTGGAGCACAGTAATTGACAACATTGGACCCGTTACCTCATCCGTTGCAAAGCTATATAATAAAAGGACTAAAGCCTTATGGTTATTTTTTGGTGAAGGCAGGT
>JAHFEP010000224.1:1002-4472 GCA_023248415.1 Nitrospirota bacterium | reverse complement strand
CCGCATTTTTTTTATAAAAGACGGGTTCTGCGATAAGAGCCAATCTTCCAAGTCCTCCAAAAATTCATTGTGATTATTATGATAAATTATATCATTCCTTATACTATCTAACAAGAAAAAATAATGGCATGACTACCCATATACAAGTTATTACTTTTTCTTCTCACTCTCATAAATCTTATTTGCCTCTTTGGCTGAGGCGTTTTCGTGGATAATGGCGCGGATTGCCTTAATCATACCAACAGGATTTTGGTTCTGCCAGATGTTTCTGCCAAGATTGACGCCAATAGCGCCTCTCTGCATACCATCATGGACAAATTCCAATACCTGAAGCTCTGTATCAAACTTTGGTCCGCCTGCTATAACCACAGGAACAGGACAGCCGTTAACCACCTTGTCAAAATTCTCGCACCAGTATGTCTTTACAACCTTTGCGCCAAGCTCTGCTGCAATGCGGCAGCAGAGGCCAAGATACCGTGCATCCCTCTTTTCAAGCTCCTTGCCAACTGCTGTAACTGCCATTACAGGTATGCCGTACTCCTCTGCCTCATCAACAAGCTTTGCAAGGTTCATTAGCGTCTGATGTTCATAATCACTGCCTACAAAAACAGATATGCCAACAGCAGAGGCGTTAAGCCTGATTGCCTCTTTTATAGAGGTGGTGAGTCCTTCATTTGCAAGGTCTTTGCCTACCATGCTTGTGCCGCCTGACACCCTCAAAATAATCGGCAGGCTGTTATCAGCACTCACACTTGCGCGCAGCACGCCCCTTGTAACAAAAAGTGCATCAGCATAGGGAAGAAGCGGTTTTATGGTCTCCCCCGGCTTTTCTAATTTTGTTGTTGGTCCCTGAAAGTATCCATGGTCAATAGGCAAAAATAGACATTTACCATCTGATTTTATTAGCTGCGACAAACGATTCTTCATTCCCCAATCCATTGTATAATCCTCCTGTTTGTAAATTTTATTTGTATAAATTCTGCAGGAGCAGGTTTATAACCTGCTCCGAAACATTTGGGTTCAGGTTGCAAACCCCTGATAGAAACATTCAGGGGCAGGCTCTGAACCCGCTAAGGATTGTAAACAAAAGGCTATCTGCTGTCAAGGACTTTGAAGGGCTAGGTAATGTATCATATCTTGTGTCAGTAAGAGGAATGGGGTATCCTACTGGGCAGCAAATTAATACTAACCCTTTAACCCAATAGGAGGTACCCCATGTATAAAGTAGCAATAACAAATATACAGGCTGCATTTAGAGAAATCAAGCATTTTTCTCCAGATGACTGGGATGGCGATTACAGGATTGCTGCCAGAGAGGCTATAAAGAGGATACTTGAGGATAGGATGAAAAGGTATAGGGATGCCTATTTAGATGAGATACGCTTACAGGATATTGATGACCGGTGCAATGGTTATTATCCGAGGCATCTATTGACAGAACTTGGGGATATAGGGCTATCTGTTCCCCGCACACGCACCTTTAGTGCAATTAATATCCTTAATCTGTTTGCCAGAAGAACTGTCAATGTAGAGCGTATGATTCTTTTATGCTTTGTCCTTGGCTTATCTACCCGGAAGGTTGGGGAGGCATTATTGCCTATATTGGGAGAGGTTATCAGCCCCCAGACTGTAAGCAGGATAGCAAAGCAATTAGATGAAGCGGTTATATCCTATCACAAAAGGCCTCTTTCTGACCGATATAAGGCGCTTATCATAGATGGTGTAGTTATGAAGCAGAAGACTGGAGCGGGGTCGCAGAATAGGATAATTTTAGTGGCATTAGGCATTAGAGATGACAACAGGAAGGAGGTTATAGACTTTTGTCAGGCGCAGGGCGAGTCTCAGGCAGCATGGGAGGGATTTCTTAACAATTTATATAATCGTGGGCTAAAAGGCGAGAATCTGAAGTTAATCATCACTGATGGCGGCAAGGGTCTGCAGGCAGCCCTGCCTTTAGTCTATGGGCAAGTGCCTGTGCAGCGCTGCTGGGCTCATAAGATGAGAAACATATTAAACTATGTAAAGAGAGCTGATCAGAAGGCTGTTAAGGCAGATTTGCATAAGATAATCTATGCTAAGGACATTATTAAGGCACAAAAGGCGGCAAAGAGGTTTGTAGAGAAATGGAAGGAACTATATCAAGAGGCAGTTTCATGTTTGAGTAGGGATATTGTAGAGCTATTAACCTTCTTTAGAGTTAACTTAGACCTAAAGCCATCAGAGCTTAGGACTACTAATACTATTGAGAGGCGCTTTAGGGAGGTAAGGAGGAGGACTCGCCCTATGGGTGTGTTTAGCGATAGAACCAGTGTAGAGCGTATAATGTTTGCAGTTTTTATATATGAAAATAAAAAGGAGAAGGTGGCTACCCTATTCCCTCTGACACATAATAATTGACATTACCAAAATAAAAATATCTTCTAATATGATGCGGCTTTCCTGTGGTTCTGATTATCAGTATCTTCAAGGGCAGTAATAAAAGAAGTGTCTAAGAACATGGGAAATAACCTTATATCAGGAAGGAGACCTAAAAAGAGGCGTCAGGCTGATTGTTAGCCTGCCAGAAAGCGAGCCATGGTCGTGATTATAGAACAAGAGATAGCTACTTGTAAACAGTAAAGATTTGACCCTCTTATTTCGGTTTTGGTATTGTGTTTATACTCGCAGGCAGGACATCTTTCTATTTTAAAGATTGCCATAACATCCCCCAAGACTAATGATGTTATTTTTTAAACACAGGACGGTCTTTTTGCCAAGGAGTTTGTTTATGGAATGAGTTATTTATTTATCACGCCAAAATAAATCAAAGTTTTTAAAACTCTTACTTTCGTCTATTATTAGATTCGGAGAATGTTTATTGTCCCTTGAACTTTTATTATCCTCTGAGCTTTCAGTCCATCCTTTTGCCTTCATGCACAATCTATACATTCTTAAATCCACTTCTTGGGTAATTACAATTATTTCAGCACCATACAATCCAGTATAGCTTGCATCTTTTTGACATGCATAATTATCTCTGTCAAATTCTGGTTGCGTCCAATTTGCCTTAGTCCAATAGGTAGTAACACACCCGCTAATTAAAAACAATATTGCTGCTAAAATCATTGCCCTTTTCATGTTATCCTCCCTTCTTTTTAGCCATTTCCTTCTCTAAAATTTCTTTAACTAAGTCCTGTAAGGTTTTTCCTTCCTGCGCCGCTCTAACCTTAATGGCTCTGTGCAAAGCAATCTTTATTGGTATTAGTTTTTCTTAATTGCCTCTGCACTTGAAGGGGTTATTATAAATATTTTACCAGTAATTCTATCAATTTTGTAAACAAGGCCTTTTTCAATAGGAATATATTGATATCGCAAGATGTCAATTTGACTGCCTCCTAAACCTAACAATAAACCAAATATGAAAATAATTAGCATACTAATGATATGTTCTTTAGAAAAATTAATATATTTTTCCATATTATCTCTCCCCA
>JAHFEP010000224.1:0-992 GCA_023248415.1 Nitrospirota bacterium | reverse complement strand
AAGGGCACCTGTCAAGGGGGAGTTACATGGTCAAATCTTCATTGTTCACAGCTTATGCTCTCTTTCTCTCTCTTTCCCTACTCCTACTCATCAACTGCCATACTCCCTTGTCCTTTTGCACCCTCTCACGAAAGCATCGGGTTCGGCTCCACACATTACACAACCTTTAGTCTGTTGAGCCTATTGTAAACTACTATACCACGTTTGTAAAGAGTATAGACATGGCCATTAACCCCTGAAAAATCATTTTTTATCAGCTTGCGATAGCTAATTTCTCTGCCTCTTTATCTATCTTTTGCAATACTTCCTGAATCGTATCAACTTCTGCTTCTTCAAAATATGCTTCACCGCATTGATTGCACACCCATGCTGGAATGGCGTCAAATAACAAATGATAGCCTTTCCTGTCAATATGAAAAGGCGCTGTTTTTCTTTCCATCTCCCCTTTGCAGTAAATACATTTCATTTTTTCTTCCTCTTTCTAAAACTATCTTCCCATTGTTCGGAATCAGGAAGATATGCTGTTATTATTGCAAGATAATCTTCTTTTGGAGAAGATACAATATGTATAGGACGATCATCTTCTCCACACCCAAGAATTAAACAACTGTGTCCTCTTACATCTTCCGGATAATCCTCAATGAGTTCTCCTTTGTCTATCACCCGATGAACTTCTGATGTACTAATCATCCTGTCTGTTCGTGACATCTGCTGAATTGCATGTGGCAGGAATAATATCTTCTTTTTTGCAGATTCACGAACAAGATGAATTATACTCTTTTTAGTATTCACATATAAACTATAGCATTAAAACAAAGGGCACTTCAATGTTTTTTTAATCAGGAAGTTATTATGCGCTTTTTTTATAATGCGAAGCATACCAATCTATAACTTGACGAATCATTTTCTGATAAGATGTTCTATGCTCTTTCGCATTTTTTTTGAAAAATTCAATGCTCGATTTCTTCAAGGCAATCGTTACTTTGATGTTT
>JAHFEP010000223.1:2157-4472 GCA_023248415.1 Nitrospirota bacterium | reverse complement strand
AATTGCGCCAAATGGGCAGGCCATAACACACATCCAGCAGCCGACACACCTGTCATAATCTGTCTCAACCCACCCTGTTTCAGCAAGCCTGCGTCTTGTCCCTGTCAGACAGGCAGTCATACATGGAGCCTCCTCGCAGTTATGACACAAAAGCGGTATATTAAAGCCATTTGCCTTTTTTATTGTTATTCTTGAAATTGGCGATAACTCTGTATGCTGATATGCAATTGCCTTTCTGCATGCCTCAACACACTGCGGGCCTCCCCTGTCTGCACAGGCATCGCATTTGCCAGGGACAACCATTATATCCCTTCTGAACTCATGAACCATACTGCTGACCATATCCGCCCTTGTCTCAGGGATAGCAGAACCTGCTATTGTTGGCTTCTTTTTTATTACCCGTGCAGTCTTTCTTGACGGTCTTGTCTTTGTTGTTCTCTTTGCTGGTTTAGTCTTTTTGACGAGTCTAATCCCCCCTTGCCCCCCTTTAGCAAAGGGGGGATGGGGGGATTTGGGTTTTACCTTCTTTATCGCTTTTTTTTTCGCTGGCTTTACAGCCTTCTTAGTTTTTTTAATCTCCTTTTTTGTTTTCTTTTGCCCCTTGCCCCTTGCCCCTTGACCTTTGACCCTTTTTCTTATTTTGCCTTTTGCCCTTAGCCTTTTGCCTATTGCCGCCATCAGAGCACCTCCATGAGCTTTAATCTATTATACTCCATATTGAAAATACCCCTTCCCAACAGCGCCATGCCTTTATAAAAATCTGATTTTGATAGCTCTAACAAATCCTCGCAGAACTTTGCGCCCCACTGCAAAAGATGGTCTCTCAAAAACTCATCGCATAATGTCTCATACTTTTTAGATTCTTCAATATTACCCTCTTCAAGGAATTTAGCTGTCCTTTCGCTTAATACAGAAACAAACTCACATTCGTGGCTTATGTGGTCAGGCATCTCAACACCATCAACTCCAAGCCCTGCCTTCTTGTAGCATTCATTAACCTCTGATGACCTCATACCCATAACCTGCCTCTCCCCGCGATAGATAGACTCGTAAGGCGAAACAAATGGGAGATTAGTATCGTATATATTTCTGCAATATTCTTTTTTTAATCCATCAAATGTTGAAGCAAATTTTCTATCCTTCATGCTGCAAATAGCGTCTTTACCCTCCTCCATCCGTTTATTGCTTTTAAAATCATTGAGAATACCTGTAAGCTGACTGCATAAGGAACCGTCTATGATAGTCTTTGTGAACTCCTCTGTCGGCTCATTATAGCCGTTTGACAGGGATCTGTAAAGAGCGGTCCTTGCTTTATAGTCCTTTATCATCCCCTCAGTATCCTTTGGAAGCAGAACATCCTCATCCTCAAACGGCGCAGGCTCACGCTTCCTTGAGACCATTGCCCTTACCCAATAGAGGTTATCGTGCTTTGCCCCTTCTGTCTTCCAGAACTTTGCATCCTTATCATCCACAAAGAGCCTGTCTATCTCTGTTATTTCTATTTTCTTTTCTTCTGTGTCTTTCATAATTTTTTATTTCACCTCTTTATTTTCACACCGTCAGATTCTTATAAATCTGCGGCAGCCTTGACGGCAGTTTTTCAATATCATCTATAATTGCATAGTTCACCTCGCCGTACATGTGCGGCAGATAATTTGCCCCTTCTTTATCAATTGTAATGCAGAATGAGGTAATGCCCTTCATCTTTGCCTCTATCAGCGCCATCTTTGTATCTTCAATACCGTGCTCGCCCTTATATTCATCATAGTCCTCTGGCTTGCCGTCGCTCAACGTAATCATCAGCTTTTTCCTTGCATCAACCTTTTCCAAAATTCCGGTAAGGTGCCTGATTGGCGCGCCCATCCTTGTATAATCGCCTGAACTAAGGCCGGCAATCCGCCTCTTAACTGTATCGCCATATTTTTCATCAAAACCCTTCACTTTATAAAAATTACAATTTGCCCTTGTCCTGCTTGAGAAGGCGTAGATTGCATACTTATCCCTGATGCCATTTAGCGCCTCTGAAAAAAGCGCCATCGCTGCCTTTTCCGTATCAAGAACCCAGCCGTTTGTTGAGCCGCTGATATCAACAAGCAATGCTGTTGCTATATCCCTTCTCTCTTTTTTTGTGTTTATGTAAAGGTCATCTGAAGGCGCTGAGCCTGCCTTAATATCCACTGCCATCTCAACTGCCGCATCTATATCTATATCATCGCCAAAACTCTGCCTCCGCAGCCTCTTTGCCTCATCCCTCATTGCCTCAAACTGCCTTCTAATAGAAGAAATCAAATGGGAATATTTTGCCTGTATCTCTT
>JAHFEP010000223.1:0-2057 GCA_023248415.1 Nitrospirota bacterium | reverse complement strand
GCTTCTTCAGCTACTGAAAGTAAGTCATTTAATTGTGGAATGCTATCTAATAAATCCTGTCTGTTGTCATATTCATTCAAATACCTAAAAAGCCCTTCAACAACCCTATCCTTTGCTGTTAAGCTGTTTATATCAACCCTTTTAATTATAGCAATCTTTTTAAATAACTCAATATCTCTTTTAAGCCCTTTAAACTCTTTGCAAAGAAGCTTCTCAATGCGCAGATTTTCCAATATCATATAGATATCAAGGGCAAGGTCTTTATCAGGAAAGAGATTGAAGAAGTTTTCAAAGTCTGAGATGCCTTTCTTAACATCAACGCTGTATCTCTTTTTCAGACGCTGCACCCCATTTTTAATATCTTTAAGGCTAAGACTGAAGGTTCCGTATTTTACCTGGCCGTATTTATGGCTGATTATTGCCTTATAAGCCTTTAGATTGAGGTTGTCATCATCTGATATATTAATGCTTGACGGCAAAAATATTGAAAGTGTGTCAGTATAGGTCTCAATGCCTTCGCATACTAAAAGGCCGTCTCCAAGGGCATGTTCATAAAGCCTGAGAATATTTTCAACCTTTTTGAATTCAAGGCCATTGTCGCATATTACCTTGTCCCTTACATCATCCTTGCCTTTATCGTAAAGTTCTATTCTTTTGCTGACCCATAAAGGGAGCTGGTTTATCTCAATCTCTTTTAAAAGTTCAGGTGAGGTCAGGAAAAAATGAAAGGCAAGCTTTGGGTCTGTCTTAGCAAGAAATGTCCCGTGTTTAAAGACCTCGCCCCTCTCTTTTATCTCAAGCTTAGAAAGGGATTCTACAGCGCTATGCAATCCGTAACTCTCACCCTCTATAGCAAAATTTGTCTGGCCTAAAACCTTAATAAGCCCTTTTCTTATTTCTTCTTTTGATAGCATAGCGCTTTATTTTAAAATATTATTATTTTTAACCATCTATCAGGCTGTTGAAAAAGTAGGGGCAACCCTGTGTGGTTGCCCTCGCGTGGGCGGCCACACAGGGCCGCCCCTACATTATCTGATTTTGTGTGTTTCTCGACAGCCTGCCCAAGGCACAAAAAACAAAGGGGGAATAATCCCCCCTTTTGAAGGCACAAATGAAACCATATTTTTTTACAGTATCAATAAAACGGAACTGGCGGATACCACTTAATCCCTGCCTTTGAGAGCAACTGCTTTGCCTTTTCGCCGTCTGCAGGGTTCAAATGGATAGTTGCATGGTAAGGCTCAACAGATGCCACTGTCTTGTATACCATTCCTATCTTCTCCTTTGCAAGGAGGTCGTATGCCTTATTATAATCACCATTCATATACTCAACCCTTATGGGCGTTGTAACTATTGTTCCAACTTTTGACATAATTTATACTCCTTTCTATGAAGAGGTTATTCGCTGTATTCTGTTATCTCACAACAGGCGCGCCTGTCTTCTGGCCATCCAAAATCTGTGTCAGGTGCTTTGCGTGTCTCTCCCTCAAAATAGTTGACATCTCGTTGACATCGCCAAAATAGAGCGCCTTTGTTGAGCATTTTGTTGCACATGCAGGCATAAGCCCCTGATCAACCCTGTCTTTGCAGTAATCGCATTTGATTATCTTGTTTGTAACAGGATTAAACTGCGGCGCGCCGAATGGACATGCTGCAATACAGGACTTGCATCCTATACATGCTTTCTCATCAACAAATACTATGCCGTCTGTCCTTTTCTGCATTGCGCCTGTTGGACATGCCTCTACGCATGGCGCCGGGTCGCAATGATTGCATGCTGTCCAGATGAATGATGTCTTTAGTTTCCCGCCAATGACCTTTGGTCCTACCTGAATAATCCTGCACTGCCTTGGGCCAACCGGAACATCGTGCTCTAATTTACAGTGAACCTCGCAGCCAAAGCATCCAATGCACCTTGACGGGTCATGGAACATCTGCCACTGCTTTGAATGCCCGCGAAGGGTTACCCTTGACTCCCTTCCTTCATGAGGCACTTCCTTTTCAGCAAACCCTTCTTCTGCCTTATATAGATACTCTGTCATATTAACCTCCTCAAA
>JAHFEP010000079.1:9860-12298 GCA_023248415.1 Nitrospirota bacterium | reverse complement strand
AACTTTGCTTGGCGCATCGGTCATAAGGCAGACTGCCTTTTGTGTCTTTGGGAAGGCGATTACATCGCGGATAGAGTCAACACCTGCAAGTATCATAACAAGTCTGTCTAAGCCAAAGGCAATGCCGCCGTGAGGAGGAGCGCCATATTCCAATGCCTCTAATAGGAAGCCGAACTTTAGCTTAGCATCATCTTCATTGATATTAAGAAGGCTGAAGACCTTGTTTTGAACATCCCTTTTGTGTATACGGATGCTTCCGCCGCCAATTTCAGAGCCGTTCAAAACAATATCATAAGCCTTTGACCTTACCTTTAACGGCTCTGAATCAAGCAATGGAACATCCTCATCCATTGGCGCTGTAAATGGATGATGAAGCGCCTCATATCTCTTTTCATCGTCATTGTATTCAAGCAGCGGAAAATCTGTGACCCACAGGAAATTGTATTTGTTGTTATCAATTAAGCCGAGTTTTTCAGCAATATGAAGACGGAGATTGCTTAACGTATCATTTACAATCTTTGGTTTGTCTGCAACAAAAAGGAGAAGGTCTCCTTTTTCTGCTTGGAGTATCTCTCCTATCTTTTTTAACACATCCTCTTTAAAGAATTTTGTTATTGGCGCTTCAAAGCCCTTATCTGTAATCTTTATCCATGCAAGTCCTTTAGCGCCATAGATTTTTGCAAATTCTGTTAAGGCATCAAGCTCTGAGCGGGAATAATTTGCAAGACCCTTTGCATTCATTGCCTTTACTATGCCGCCGTCTTTTACAGCCTGAGCAAAAACCTTGAACTCAGAATCAGCAACTATCTTAGAAATATCCTTTAATTCTAATCCAAATCTCGCATCAGGCTTGTCATTGCCGTATCTCTCCATTGCATCATAGTAGGGCAATCTTGCAAACGGGGTTGGGATATCAATGCCTTTAACAGCCTTGAACAATGCTGCAATCATCTCCTCCATAAGCGATATTACGGCATCCATATCTACAAAGGACATCTCCATGTCTATCTGCGTAAACTCTGGCTGTCTGTCTGCACGTAGGTCCTCATCCCTGAAGCATTTTACTATCTGAAAGTATTTTTCAAAGCCAGCAACCATGAGTATCTGCTTAAATAACTGCGGAGACTGGGGCAACGCAAAAAAGAGGCCCGGATTCACCCTGCTCGGAACAAGATAGTCCCTTGCGCCCTCTGGTGTGCTCTTTGTAAGAAATGGTGTCTCAACATCAATAAACCCGTGCTTATCAAGAAAGTCCCTGACAAACTTTGCAACCTGATACCTGAGCATAAGATTCTTTTGAATAGATGGCCTGCGTAAATCAAGGTATCTATACTTTAGCCTTACATTCTCTGCAACATCACTGTCATCCTCTATCATAAATGGCGGCGTCTTTGCCTCATTCAATATCAAAAGCTCAGAGGCCAGAATCTCTATCCCGCCTGTTGGTATATTTGGGTTCTCTGTGCCTGCAGGTCTTGGAGATACAGCCCCTTTGGCTGATATTACATACTCGCTGCGAAGGTGATGGGCAGTCTTGTGCGCCTCGCTGCCCTTTTCAGGATTAAAGACAATCTGGGTAATACCGTACCTGTCCCGTAAGTCAATAAAGATTAAACCGCCGTGGTCACGCCTCTTATGCACCCATCCGCTTAGGACAACCTGTTTATTTATATCCTTCTTTCCTAATTCACCGCAGGAATGTGACCGCTTCAACCCTATCTCCCCTCCTCTGCCAGCCTCTTTAGCCTGTCAACCTCTGCCTTTGTCAGGAATCTGTACTCGCCTGTATTCAAGCCTTTTATATCAAGAAAAGCTATTTTAGTCCTTTTTAATTTTAAGACCGAATGTCCTATCCTATCAAACATAATCCTTACCTGCCTCTTTCTGCCTTCATGTATGGTTATCTCTAACCATGAGTTTTTATCTGTCCTTCTTAGCTTTTTTATTTTAGCAGGAGCAGTCATCTTTCCCTTTAGCTTCACGCCACTCTGTAGTTTTTCAATCTCTTTGTCTGTCAGTTCTCCCTCCACCTTTGCCTCATAAGTCTTTTGTATCTCAAAATGCGGATGCATAATCATATTTGCAAAATCACCATCATTAGTAAGCAGTAATAGACCCTCTGTGTCATAATCCAGCCTGCCAACAGGATATACCCTGCCTTTTACACCCCTTAATAGAGCAACAACTGTTGGCCTTCCTTGAGGGTCGCTTAAGGTTGTTACATATTTTACCGGCTTATAAAGAAGGATATAGGTCTTCTGCTCTTTAAATCTTAAAAGTTTGCCGTCAACCTTTATATGGTCTTTATCAGGAACTGCCTTTGTGCCGAGCTCTCTAATCACCTTGCCATTAACAGTCACCCTGCCCTGTAATATAAGCTCCTCTGCCTTCCTTCGTGAGGTGATCCCTGCCCTGGAGATTATTTTTTGTAGTCGTTC
>JAHFEP010000079.1:6702-9760 GCA_023248415.1 Nitrospirota bacterium | reverse complement strand
ACTCCCACTCAATCGTGCTCGGCGGTTTTGAGCTTATGTCATAAACAACCCTGTTTACACCCTTGACCTCATTTATTATCCTGTTGGAAATTGTAACAAGCAGGTCATAGGGAAGCTTAACCCAGTCAGCGGTCATGCCGTCAAGGCTTGTTACAGCCCGCAAGGCAACAACATTCTCATAAGTCCGTTCATCACCCATTACACCAACTGTCTTTATCGGAAGCAGCACTGCAAAGGACTGCCATATCTCCCTGTACAGCCCTGCCTTCCTTATCTCATCAAGCACTATTGCATCTGCCTCGCGGAGGATATCAAGCCTGTTCTCTGTTACCTCGCCTAATATCCTTATCGCAAGACCAGGGCCTGGAAACGGCTGACGCCATATAAGCTCATCAGAAAGTCCAAGTTCCTTGCCAAGAACCCTTACCTCATCCTTAAAAAGCTCTCTTAGCGGCTCAATGAGTTTAAAGGTCATCTTTGTTGGAAGTCCGCCGACATTGTGATGGCTCTTTATTGTTGCAGAAGGACCCTTAAAGGACTTGCTCTCAATGACATCAGGATACAACGTGCCCTGTGCAAGAAAATCTATCCTGCCGAGCTTCTTTGCACTATCCTCAAAAACTGCAATAAACTCCCTGCCAATGAGTTTTCTCTTTTTTTCAGGGTCTGTTACAGCTTTGAGTTTTTTAAGGAATCTGTTCTCAGCATCAACATACTTTATATTTAATTTCATGTTCCTTTTAAATGTATCAAGGACTGTCTTTACCTCATTCTTTCTCAAAAGGCCGTTATTAACAAACACGCAGATAAGCTGTTTGCCTATTGCCTTGTTAACAAGTCCTGCAACAACAGATGAGTCAACGCCTCCGCTTAGAGCGCAGATTACCTTTTCTTTGCCAACAATCTTTTTTATATGCTCAACAGAGTAATCTACAAATGCCCTCATTGTCCATGTTGGAGAACAGCCGCATATCCTGAAAATAAAGTTCTCCAATATGTATCTGCCGTAAGGCGTATGCACAACCTCTGGATGGAATTGTAATCCATACAGCCCCTTGTATATATTTGCCATTGCAGCAATCGGCGAGTTATCAGTGTGTGCAATAGAAGTAAAACCTGCTGGCATCTCCTCTATCCTGTCGCCGTGGCTCATCCATACAATGGTTGTGCCATGCTCCTGCACAGGCTGGCTGAGCCAATTTCTGCTGCCATGAAAAAGGTCAATATGTTTGTCAATATGCAGCTCTGCCCTGCCGTATTCCCTTTTCAACGATTTTGCAACCACACCGCCTAAAAGATGTGTCATCAACTGCATGCCATAACAGATGCCGAGCACAGGAACGCCAAGATTAAGAATCTCTTTGTCTATGAGTGGCGCCTTTTTATCATACACACTTGCAGGGCTGCCAGACAGGATTATGCCTTTGGGATTAAATTCCTTGATTTTTTTTATTGAAAAATTATACGGATAAATCTCTGAATATACCTTTGCCTCCCTCACCCTTCTTGCAATAAGCTGTGTATATTGAGAACCAAAATCAAGAACTAATATTTTATCTGCTGATTGTATAGTCATTCTACTCCAGCCTGTAGTTCGGCGCCTCCTTTGTTATTATAACATCATGGACATGGCTCTCCTTCAATCCTGCTGATGTAATCTTTATAAACCTTCCCTTATCCCGCAGTTCCCTGATTGTCCCGCATCCGCAATATCCCATGCCTGCCTTAAGCCCGCCAATCAACTGATATACAACATCTGAGAGTTTGCCCTTATAAGGCACCCTTCCCTCAATCCCTTCTGGAACGAGCTTCTTTTCCTCCAGACCCTTTTCCTGAAAATATCTGTCAGCGCCACCCCTCTGCATAGCGCCGAGCGAACCCATGCCGCGATAGACCTTGTAGCTCCTTCCCTGAAACAGAACCATTTCCCCTGGACTCTCTTCAGTGCCTGCGAAAATCCCGCCTATCATAACGCAGGATGCGCCTGCAGCAATTGCCTTTGATACATCGCCTGAATATTTTATGCCGCCGTCAGCGATTATCGGTATCCTGTATTTTTTTGCAACAGCATGGCATTTTGCTATTGCAGTTATCTGCGGGACACCCGCGCCTGCAACAATTCTTGTAGTGCAAATTGAGCCTGGGCCAACGCCAACCTTTATTGCATCCACGCCTGCCTTTATTAAATCCTTTGCAGCCTCTGCTGTTGCTATGTTTCCAGCTATAACCTCTGCATCAGGATGCCTCTTTTTTATAGTTTTTACCATCTCTATTACGCCCTTTGAATGGCCGTGGGCAGTATCAACAACAACAACATCAACATTTACCTTAATAAGCGCATCCACTCTATCCTCTCCATCTTTGCCTGTGCCGACAGCAGCAGCAACGCGGAGTCTGCCAAATTTATCCTTGCTGGCATTTGGATACCTTATCTTCTTTTGAATGTCCTTTATTGTTATCAAGCCCTTTAACTCAAACCTGTCATTGACTACAGGAAGTTTTTCTATCCTGTGCTTGTGGAGTATCTCCTTTGCCTCTTCCAGTGTTGTTCCAACAGATACGGTTATAAGCTTATCCTTTGTCATAACCTCTGAGACCTTTAAATGCATCCTTGTCTCAAATCTTAAGTCCCTGTTTGTCAGGATGCCTACAAGCTTCTTATTCTTTGTTACAGGTAAGCCTGAAATCCTGTATTTCTCCATTAACTGCATTGCCTCATATAACTTCTGGTCAGGCGCCACTGTGATAGGGTCAATAATCATGCCGCTTTCAGATTTTTTTACCTTGTCAACCTCTGCTGCCTGCTCCTCAACCCCAAGCGCCCTGTGAACAACGCCGATACCGCCCTCCTGCGCAATGGCTATGGCAAGCCTTGCCTCTGTTACTGTATCCATTGCAGCGCTTATTATTGGTATATTAATCTTTATCCTCTTTGTAAGATGAGTGGAAACATCCACCTCCTTTGGCAATATCTCAGACTTAGCAGGTATCAAAACCACATCATCAAAGGTTAAACCTGTTTCAATATTTTTATCTATCATAAAGCATCTCCTAATTT
>JAHFEP010000079.1:0-6602 GCA_023248415.1 Nitrospirota bacterium | reverse complement strand
AAATTTTATGAAAATTAGCATATAATACCTATTCCGTCAAGGGGAAAACAGCAATAAATTCAGTCTCATTGCACTTTATTCCTTCTTCTCCCTGCTATATCTTCTTTTTTAAGCTTTTTCACCCTCCATCATAACAAGCTCCCAGAAGTCCTCATCCCTGTTATAGCGGATAATGTAAGTGCATCTGTCATCTGCCCTTAACTTAAGATATTCATAGTCCTCGCCATACCATCTGTCAACAAGCTCTTCTACCTTTAGTTCCTTTTCGCCAATGCTAAAGGAGATTGGCCTCTCTTCTGCCTTATAACCTGAATAGGCTTTTACCTTTATCCGCATATCTTAACCCTTCCTTATTAATCATATCCTAAAACGCCTGATTTTAAAACACCTCTTTTACTCGCCACAACTTTATCCTCCCTGTGCTATTGTTGAAAAATAATCCCGCCTGTCAAGCCTATATAGAAACATCAAAAAGTAAGACCAGAGCCTATTCTATAGATTTTAATAGAAATGCTGTAGGCTAATTTTGCATTGACCTTTTTTTACAAGGGGAATATACTTTTTATGCCTGCAATGATGAGGCTATTTATAAGACTGTAGCGCTTAGATATAATCTAAAATGGATTGCGGATTATTCTGATTTGCACTATACTTATGAATGAACAAATTTATTAATGCGATACATCACAAAAAATAATAATCCGAAACCCGATGTAGCATATTAGAGGATTCAAAAGGAGGGATAATAATGATTGAACGTATATCAATTAACCCTAAAATTTGTCATGGACAGGCCTGTATTAAGGGAACCCGCATCCCTGTTCACCAAATCTTGCATATGCTGGCAAACGGAGACACTATTGAAGACCTTCTTGAAGAATATCCGTCTTTGAAGCGTGAGGATATCTTTGCCTGCATTGAATATGCAGCGTCTTTAACAGAAGAACAGATCGTTCCTGATGAAGTGGTTGCATGAAGATATTCGTTGATGAAAATATCCCATCAATTACTGCGAAAGAGCTGCTCAAAAATGGCCATGACATAATGGACATTCGCAGCACTGATAAGGAAGGAATGACTGATGAAGACATATGGAAAATAGTTCAGAAAGACAGAAGGCTTTTAATTACTACAGATAAAGGCTTTGCACAGAAGCGAAGCGAAAATCATAATGGCATTTTGATTATACGGCTTAAGCAGCCGAATAGGCTAAAAATACATAAAAAAGTCATGCGTGCGATAAATCTTTTTAAAGAAAAAGAATGGCTGAATCTAACGGTTATAATGCAAGACGCATTCCATAGTGTTTGGAAACCCAAGAAAAGATAAATAGTATATAGAAAATAAAGCAACAAAAGCCTATTGCAATGATGAGGCTGTCCTCCTAACAAGTGAAATATAAATGAACACTATTAAACAAAAAACCTCTTTTATTACTCTCCTGCTGATTGCAAAAATGCTTTTGCCTGCTGTTTCTTTTGCAGATGCTGATAAGATTTTTAAGGAAAACAACAAGGCAGTTGTGGTTGTTGTGGCTTATGATGAGAAAAACAAGCCAATAAGCAAGGGCAGCGGTTTTATTGTAAGGCAGGACGGCGCAATTGTTACAAACTATCATGTCATAAGCAAGGGAACAAACATTGCTGTGAAGGCAGGGGATAAGGTTTTAGGGGTTGAGGGGTTTCTTAATATAGATAAGGAAAATGACCTTAAAAGGCTTGTGGAGAAAATAGCAAGGTTGTATAATAATAAATAAACGAGGCTGGAGGTGATTTAAAATGAAATTGCTTGATTTAATTCCAGAAAATGAACTCAAAGAGGCTGTATTGAGCGAATATGAAAAGAAGCTTGTCTTATACAGACTCACAGATGAGCGATTAAAGAAAAAATATGGCTTAAGTTTTGAGGAATTTGAAAAGAAGAATATGGTAAAAGAAAAGGGCTTCTCATGGGATGTGGAAAAAGATGCCATGGACTGGGAGCATGCTGTAGAAGGCATTAAATACATACAGGAGAAAATAAATAAGATAAAAGAAGCCGATAATGGAAATTAAAAACATCATTCTAACATTAGAGGACATCATAAGGAGATACGGGTTAAAGCCTTTATATTTAGACTTTACAGATATTACCTTGATTTCAAGGATTGGTTTTTCACAAGATGCTTTTATTCAAATTTATGCAAATACAAAAAAAGAGAAGATAAATATGGCTTTAGTGATTGCTGGTGAGCGGATTTATGGAATAGACAAAGAAGGCGGGTTTTATCATGAGCATCCATTTGAAAATCCAGACTATCATGCGGCTGCAGAACAAATTGATATTGAGGGCTTTATTGTAAAGAGCCTTGAGATTCTTAAAAATATTAAACTGCTTTAATTTTTTTCAGAAAATATTCAATGGCCTCGTAATCTTTAAAGCTTAGAATATTGCTGTAAAGGCGGGGGAGAAGGTTTTAGAGGATTTATATGGTCAAGGCAAGGCTGTGAACAAGGAAGGTTTGACTCTGTGACCTGCCCTAAAAGTAAAACAGGCTCTTTAATTGCAAATCGCAGTTTTTATTAGACAAAGGTTTGCAGTTAACTTAATTATAGGCGGAAAAGGAGCTTATTATGACTGACAGAAGAAGTAACATATTAGATGGCCTCAAACATATATCAAAAATTCATAGGTCTCAGTTAGATGAACGACGCAAATATGAGTGGAAGATATTTTTAGCATCAATTTCTCTCTATGTATTATCTGTAGCTGCTGTATATAAAGGTGATGTTCAGCTTCCAAATAATTGCAAATTTATAACAATCATTTGTATAGCCTTCTCCATTCAGGCAATTACTACCATTCTCTTCTTAGCTTATGTTTACGGAGCTAATAAGAAGAACAAAACAATTGCCGAAAATTCAGAAATGGCTCTTGCAGATTTAATAGGAAAAGGAAGATTGTTTATATTTATAAATCAGGATTGTGGCAAAAAGAGCGATTGGTTGATTCCCTTTTATCAAACAACCATGATAATTATTTTTGCGTTCACCACTTATCTGCTTATAAACATAAAATTACCGCGTTGCGGTTTAATCAGTTGTTTAGGAAATTGATGCTATATAGAATACTTATTCCATCAAATATACCTGTATTTTTCTTTTCGTTGAGGAGGCGATTATGAAAAGATTTTATTATCTGTTAGCCGTTCTACTTGCCGTTGTTATTTATGCCGTAACTGCCTATGCCCTGACAGCCGAGGAGATGTTATTATTGAAAAGGGGCGGTATGTCTGATGAAAAGATTTTGGAAATACAGAAGAAGGAAGGAGTTACACCCAACACAAAGATTAAGCCCTTTGACTGGAATGAGGATGGGAAAAAGGACATTATTATTGGCTCAAGGGGCTATATCGTATCAAAAGGCCATGTATTAGTCTATCTTAATACTGGAACAAATCTCCAGCCCATGTTTGATGAACCAAAAATAATCTCAGATCTTGTAATAAAGTGGTGGGAGTATGCTTTTATTCTTGATATAATTAATATAGATCCATACATAGTAGACTGGAACAATGACGGTAAAAAGGATTTTGTTCTAGGTCAAGGATCTGGTGAAATATCTGTCTTTATTAATATGGGTACTAATAAACACCCAATATTTGCGCCTGCAATAAGATTAAACAACGGTTCTTTAGATGTTGGCTTTGATTCTTCTCCTGCTATGGTAGATTGGAATGGCGATGGGAAAAAGGATCTGGTTGTGGGGAATAGAAGTGGTAATGTTTTTGTTTTTCTCAATATCGATGAAGATTCTGAACCAGAATTTCCATCAAATGGCATAAAAACAGACATTAAGGTAACTGGAAATGCAACACCATTTATTATTGATTGGAATGATGACGGAAAGTTTGATGTGCTATGTGGCTCAAAAGATGGCAAGATTTATATATTTATAAATGAAGGTGATAGTAAAACCCCTAAGTTTAATAAGGCACAAACTCTTCAGGTAAACAACAATGAACTTAAACTTCCAGGCCCAACATCTGTAATTGCTCTAGATTGGGACGATGATGGAAAGATAGACCTACTTGTTTCTAACAAAGAGGTAGTTGAAGAGGGGCTAACTCCTGACCGAAATAATATTATACCCTTTGGCATTTATCTTTTATTAAATACAGGAACAAGAGAAAAACCTGAGTTTAAAGAATTAAAGGAAATCAAAGGAAAGTTTATGAGTGATGGGCTTTTATAGAAAATAACTGTGATGATAAATAAATCTAATAAATCTACACCATTTTCTAACATATCTTATGAAAATATTCAGGATTATTTAAGATGGGTTATCCCTGGATTTGTAACTCTATTTCTGTTATTTGATATCTTGCCAGACTCTTTTAAAGAAGCTGAGACTTTTATATCTTTAGGTATTATTTTAAGTATCTTTATCTATGCAATTACACATTTTTTTCTCATACAGAAACTAAAGATTATTTTTGTAATGGATTTAGGAATTTCTGTACTCGAATAATTAAATTTTTTACTGTTGGAAGAAGTTATGAGTATCATATAAAAAAGGTGACAGGCGCATTAGATGCAAACCTTGTCCACCCTTGGGAGGGTTTTAAATGGCCTATTCAATTCCTGCCATCTTCAATAATATAAGTGCATAATTATCTATCAGGTAATCCTGAGCCTTCAGAGGGTTTTATGATTGCAACCTGCTATGCAGAGTGGTAAAATAAACATAAATCAATAAAGAGGAGGCAAAGCGCATGAATCTTAAAATAGCAGATGAAACCAAACTAAAGGAAATAGTAAAAGAAGCGGTAAAAGATGCTCTGGACGATGAAATAATGAGGATAAGATTATTATTCGCATCTTATGTTTCTGATGAAGAACAAAAGGAGATAGAAAGGAATTACGGCAAGCCTTCAAAAGAAACTGTAAAGACATTAATTCTGGAGGATTAGTGGATGTGGAAAGTAGATGTAAGCAGGCAGGCGGACAAGTTTGTAAAAAAGGAAAATATAAAAGATGATAAGCTGCTTTTGCTGATGCAGAAATTTATTAATTATTTCAGAGGAGTGAACGAGAACATAGATGTAAAAAAGCTAAAGGGCAAGTGGGAAGGATATCACAGGATACGATTTGGGAAAATAAGGATAATACTAAAAGTTAATTTTGAAGAGCGAAGAATTTATGTGGATACGATTGATTACAGAGGCGATGTATATAAATAAAATTTTGAAGTTTCAGATATTGTTAAGACATTGGTTGGAAGAATAAGAGGTTCTGGTCTTGAAATATCAATAGCCCTAAAGGAGAAGGCATCAAGGGGGATAAGAGGGTCAGACTTGCCTATTGACATTTGAAAGTGAAAGGGCAAGTCTGGAGTGGCTCTGGTCTTGAAATATAAGAAATAATGCTATGTTAGAGACACGGAAAGAATGTTGTGTCTTGAATTATTAGAAGTGAGTTAATGTAACGGTTCTGTTAAAACTGCTGACAACACCTTCGCCAAAGACCCTGCTCTTAAGCGCCAGACGCTTTTCAGCACGTTATACAACAAAGTGCTTCAACACCGCCAAGTTAAGCGGAGATACGATACCGCCGATTAACCCTCATATAATAGCGTCCCTCATCTATTGACACTTTGCACTTCTAATAAAAATTGATTATTCATTTTTAAAATTGTTATAAAATCAAAGAAGAAAGTAAAAAAAGCCGCAGACACATAATCCGGCGAGAGATTAAGTTTTTTTATCCTACCTTCTCCATCAGCCATTCTTTAATAAGGATATCTTCACTCTTATGGAGCTTTTTTGCCTTGCTTCTGATTTTTTTGAAAAGCTCCATATCAAGTCCAACATATTTCTTTTTCTGCAGTTTGAAGTTAATGTCTGAAACTTCTTTTGTATCTTCAAACTCAAAAATATCGTGTTCGTCAAAATAGTCGCTTGCCTCTGTTATTGTCATCCCTCTGCGCCTACTTTTTTTCATATCTAATTCTCTCCCTTTTGTTCATATCTCTTGCAGTTATGATTAGGGCCTTGTTATTAAGCTTTCTGATAAAAAATACTGAAAGATACCTCCCGCTTTCAGCCCTGCCAAGGGCATTGTACAGGTCTTCTCCTTCAATATTGCCGCTTTCTCTTTTGAATATCCTGCAGTTGCCTGTTAATACTTCTTCAACCTCGCGCCGAAGCACGCTATGCTTCCAAGCAATCTTTTCAACTATTGTATCCAGCCATATTATATCATCAATTGTGATTGGCAGTTGAATGCTCCCTTTATATTAAACACGCTATGGCTAACTTTTTGTTTCTTTCTTAAAGCAAAGGATTTATTTAATTATACTTTTATTTTAATGAGAAGGCAATATCAATTTGAAAATATCCTCATAATAAAATTGTAAAGTTATAATACTTGAGTGGAAGAAGGATCAGGTCTACACCTCTTACAAAGCCTGCTTCAAGGAAAACATAAAAGATAGAACAATTGAGTCCATAGCCTTGACACTCATATTACTGTAAGTATAGAATGAGTATTCATATATGAGGTTTAGAATATGGAATCTGAAAAAGAGATATCATTATTAAAAGAAGCAGGGTGTTCAGATAA
>JAHFEP010000078.1 GCA_023248415.1 Nitrospirota bacterium | reverse complement strand
ACAGCGAACAGAAGAAAGAAGAGAAAAAAGAGAACACAGAAGCCAGAAGTCAGAAAACAGAAGAAAAGAAGCAAAAGGCTGAGGACAAAGTAAATAAGTCAGGAGTCAAGAGTCAAGAGTTAGAAGTAAAGAAAAAGACCGGGAATACGAAAGAGAAGGTTGCTAAAAGGAATACAAAATCTGAGCCGCTGGCAAAGGAAAAAAGATTTACGCTTCAGATAGCAGCCTTTAAGGAGAAGGATAAGGCAGAGGATGTTGCAGGAAGCCTAAAGAAAAAGGGATACGAGCCGTATATTGTGCCTGTAACCATTCAATCTAAAGGTGTCTGGTACAGGGTCAGAATCGGCAGGTTTGCAACAAGGCCTGACGCCCAGAATATACAGGCAAAGTTAAAAAACTCAGAAGGCATAAGCTCCTTTATAACATTTACTACGGAGTGATTGGGAGGTGTAATTTAGTAGAAGATGAACACAAGAAGGATTTTGGAGACAGGCTTCCACATATAGATTTCGGTTGAAATATGTGGAATTGGCAAAGAAGTCTCCCGGCAAATAAAGCTGCAGCAGGAGGGTATTATCTTGAAGAGGCGCAGGAGGATAAAAAAGGGGATTATTATATTAGCCCTTTTAATCCTGTTTTCGGTTATAGGCACCAATGTAATTTTAAAGAGCAGTTTTATATCAAATCTTGCAAAAGGATATATAACTGCATGGCTTGAGAAAAATTTAGGGCAGCCGATTGCAATAGAGAGCCTCACCTTTCATATATTCCCCACCTATTTAGAGATAAAAAATTTTTCTGTTTCAAACAAACCGCCTTCTAAGAATAAAGATGTCCTTCATGTAGAAAATGTAAAAATAAACTTCAGGGCATCTGCCCTATTATACAGGACATTCTTTGCAAATAAGATTCAGATTAAGAATCCGCATATATGGTTAGAAGAGGATGCAGTATCAGGCGATAATTATTCTGTCCTTCTTCAGCGGACAATAGATCTCCTCAGAAAACCGTTGATAAGAAAGGTAATCAAGAGATGGACAGTAGAGAACGGTGTTATTGATATTGACAGCAAAAAGAGGGCTGCAACAGGCAGGATTAGCGGCATAAATATTGATGACAGGATTGACATCTTCCTCAAAAACCATAAGGCTGTTTTTAGTCTGAATGATATAATGCTGAATATAAATTCTGCCTCATTTCATTCAAAGGGATTAGAGGGAAATATCAACCTCTTCCAGATGAGCGATGCTGAGATTAATCTCAGGAGTTTAAATCTAAATGATAAGAAGATAGGAACGCTATCCTTAAAGGGGTTATACAAGGATAAAAAGCTTTTAATATCTTCTATAAAAGGGGATATCTTCAATGGCGCTGCATCCGGAAATATGGATGTATACTTTACAGATGATATTCTTGTGTATAAAGGGATATTGGATATGAAGGGTGTGAATCCTGACCCAATCCTGTCAACCATAGTGAAGGGTCTGCCTGATATAAAAAAGGAGATAGATATTAATGCAAAATTTTCAGGAAAGGGTTTTGAAAAAAAGGATATTACTGCGACAGCAGATATATCAGGCAGGTTTAAATCAGCAGATAAAGAGCAGAAGGGTTTTAACAAGGCAGCGGCGCTTATCAAAGAATTGAACTCAAGTCTTGAGCTTAAAAACGGCATACTGACTGTTAATAAATTTATAATAACATCTGAAAAGGCTTCACTTAATCTTTCAGGTGTGATTAAGGAGGATGGTGGAATAAGCCTGTCTGTCGGCCTTTTATCAGATGATATAAAAGAGTTTGCCAGCGCCTTTAACTATCCCTATGCATCAGGTCAGATGTCTTTGTCAGGAGATATAAGCGGCTTATTATCAGAGCCCTCGTTTGACGGTGAGATTTCCATCAGGAACGGCAGGATAAAGGATATTTCTCCAATCAGTGTCTCAGGCGGGCTACGTTACAGCAGAGATGTCTTGCAGGTAGAGGATATTTTAATTGAGAAGGCTGAATCAAAATATAAAATCAAAGGCGCTGTCAGCCTTTCCAACCTATATTTTGATTTAAGGGCAGATGTAAAAGACGGAAGCCCGAAGGATATTGTTTCTGTTATTTATAAGGAGCTCCCCCTTGATATGAAGGCATCCGGCATCCTTACATTTAAGGGGACAAGAAAAGAGTTTACAGGCGACGGCGCTCTTAACGTTAGTTCAGGTTCTGCCTATGGCCAGCGCTTTGACAGCGCGATTGTTACAGCACATCTTGATACAGAGAAGATAGCCTTTCCAAAGATTTCTATAAAAAGGGATAAGAGCATCCTGAATGGAACAGGTTTCATAAGTTTCAAGAATGGCAAAAATAATAAGGCAGGATGGTCTGCACACCTTACATCGCCAAATATAGAGATGAAGGATATAGCCTTGCTAAACAGCATAGGAGAGTTCCCTCTTAACGGCGGCTTCAGGCTTGATTTAAAGGGTGAGGGGGATTTTAAAAGGCCTGAAATAGACGGCAGGATAGTATTTGAAAAAATCTTATCAGGTGACAGGGATTTGGGCGGCGGAGCAATAGAAATTGGGATTAAAGACATGGTCTTTGAATTAGATGCCGCCCTGTTTAATAACAGCAGTTTTATAAATGGAGAGATTGAATTAAGGGATGATATTCCTTTTAGAGCAGAGATTGAATTAATTGATGCTCCGATGAATAATTTTATAAGTATCTTTAAGCCCGAACCATTTTTAAATATGCCGCTCTCTGCAACAGGCAAGATGGAATTAAAAGGCTCCTTGAAAAATATTCAGGCCGCTACAGCCTTTCTAACCTTAAACAATCTGACTGCTGATATTGCCGGCTATAAGGTTTATAATGACGGCCCGATTGCCGCGAATTATATTGGCGAAGAGGTGATAATTGACTCCTTTAAGATAAAGGGCGAGGATACATCCTTTAACCTTTCAGGGAGATTCAGGCCATTTAAGGAATACAACCTAAGCCTTTCAGGCGAGGCTGATATGAAGGTATCAACGCTCTTTACAAAGGAGCTTGAATACAGCAGGGGCAAGGTGTATATGGCAGTTATGCTTTCAGGCGACTGGCTGGAGCCGAAGGTCAGAGGCGCATTAACCATAAGGGACGGTGCATTAAGGAGCAGGACGCTCTCGCAACGTGTTGAGAAGGTTAATATCGGGCTATTCTTAAATGAGAAACAGATTCTGATGGAGCAGTTTGAAGGCGTAATCGGCGGCGGCACAATAAAAGGCACAGGACGGATGGAATTAAGCGGCTTAAGGTTAGGCCAGTTTGGGATGAATTTTGTAATATCAAACGCCCGATTTGCATATCCTGAAGGATTTTCATCTACAATTGATGCAAACATATTTATACAAGGCGATGCAAAAAATAGATTTGCAAAGGGCGACATACTTATCAAAAAAGGGGAATACAAGAGGAGGGTTGAATGGAAGAGCGCATTACTGGAGTTTCAGAAGGCGCGCCAGCCTGCAAAGGGCGAGGTGCCGGTCTTTGGCGATACAGCCCTTAACATCCAGATACACGGAAAGGAGAATATCTGGATTAATAATAATACTGCAAAGCTTCCGCTTGATGTAGATATGATTCTTAAAGGGACTATTAACAGGCCTATTATAGTCGGCAAGGTAGAGGCAATAGACGGCGAGGTCTATTTTAGAAAGAACAGATTCAAGGTTGTTTCAGGCCGTGTAGATTTTACTGACCCTGAAAAGATAAATCCGGTATTTGATATCCATGCATCATCAAAGGTCAGAAAATATCAGATTGATTTAAACCTTACAGGCACTCTTGACAGATTTAATCTATCTTTGATTTCTGACCCGCCGCTTTCCGAGACAGATATACTTGCCCTGCTGACTACTGGAAAGACAACAGAGGAGCTTGCAGGCGCAGAGCAGGTTATCGGCACCACAGAGGCAGCATCATTTGTAACAGGCCAGGTTCAGGACATTATAGAGGAACGTGTCTCAGAAATCATGGGATTTGAGAGGTTTCAGGTTGACCCGTACTACTATTCAGCAAAGACATCTGCTGGCCCAAGGCTTACAGTAAGCAAGCGCTTCTGGGATGACAGCCTTTATGTAACATATTCAACGAATCTTGCCACTACAGAAGAGCAGTTGATTTCAATAGAGTATATCCTTAATAAGAATATATCATTGGTCGGCGAACGTGATGAGATGGGCAGGTATGGCGCTGATATCAAGTTTCGTATTGAATTCAAATAGAGGGGTGATGTTGAAGAGATTTACACATGTAATATTCCTTGTCCTTCTGCTGCCAATATGGGCAGATGCATCTATAAATGATGACCTTGAGGGTAAGTTGATAGCAAACATTGAGGTTGAATCCAGAATAGGGATAACCGTTTCCGAGATTACAAAGGTTACTGGCATTAAGACAGGTGATATGTATTCGGCAAGAAGAATAAAAAATGGCGTGGAGCTGTTATTTAAGAAAGGGATATTCAGTGATGTAATTGCGGATGTGAGGGGGGATAAAGAGGGGTTAAATCTTAAATTTATTTTAAAAGAAAAGGCGCTGATATCAGATATCAGAATAGAAGGGAATGCCATTATTTCCACAAAAGAGCTGTTAAATATAATTAAGATTAAAAAAGGCGATGAATATATCCACAGCAGATTAATAGAAAATCAAGATGCCATTATTAATTATTATAAAGCAAAGGGTTTTTTTAAGGCAGAGGTTGAGGCAAGTGTGGAGCAGGAAAAGAGGCCTGATCAGGTATCTGCTGTATTTCAGATTACAGAGGGTTTCAGGGCAAAGGTTGCAAAAATAGAGTTTACAGGCGACAAGGTATACAGTGATATTACACTCTCTAACATCCTGAAGGTCTGGAAGGATATCCCGCATGACGAGATTCAATTAGACAAGGATATAAAGCTGCTTGAGGATTATTATATAAAGGACGGGTATATCAGGTCAGTAATATCGCCAAAGAGGGTCTATTATGATGAAGAGAATAATGAGGTCTCAATTATCATTCATATAGAGGCAGGCATCCATGTTATAGTTAATTTTGAAGGGAATACTCAGGCCTTTTCTAATGAGTTGAAGAAGGAGCTTCTTATATACGAAGACAGAAGCTATGATGAGGATATCTTATTGGGGAGCATTAAAAGGATGGAGGCGCTGTATCGTTCAAAGGGGTTCTATCTTGCAAAGATAGATTACAGATTAAAAGAGAATATAGACAAGAACGAGGTTATAATAGATTTCAAGATAAACGAGGGGAATAAGGTTTACATAAAAAATATTTCAATTAAAGGCAATGAATCTATAAGGACAAAGAGGATAAAGGCTGTAATGAACACCAAGAAGGCAGGTCTCTTTTCAAAAGGGATTTTGAAGGATGATGTGATAGAAAAGGACATGGAGTCAATTATTGCCCTTTACAGGCAGAGCGGTTTTACAGAGGCAAGGATATTAGAAAAAAAGATTATTTTAAATGAAGACAAAACTGAGATGGAACTTATTATCACTATCTCCGAAGGACCAAAGACCATAATAGACAAGATAATTGTAAAAGGGAATAGTGCGTACAGTTTAGATGATATAATCAAGGCAATGAAAAGCAGGGAGGGGAAGCCGTATATTGAGGCGCAGGCAAATGAAGACAAATTTAATATTCTTGCCCTTTATTCAAAGAAGGGCTATATCTATGCCACTGTTGATTTAAGACGTTTTTCAAAAGAAGATAAACAGTTGGTTGAGCTTATTTATACAATAAAAGAGGATAAACCTGTAACCTTCGGCAGGATATTTCTTACAGGCAATGTATTGACCAAGGAGAAGGTGGTATACAGAGAGCTCCTAATACATTCAGAGGAGCCTTATGATTATGAAAAGATATTAAAAAGCCAGCGCAAACTTTATAGACTCGGCATCTTCAGCGAGGTTAAGATAGAGCCTGTAAAGGAGATTAAAAAGGATGAGCCTGAGCAAAAGGAGTATGTGAAGGATATCCAGATTTCTATAAAAGAAAGAAACGCAGGCGCTGTTGAATTTGGCGTGGGCGTTGGTGATGTGGAGAAGCTCAGGGGTTTTGTTGAGGTCTCGTACAAAAATCTCTGGGGATATAACAGGCAGGCTAATATAAGGGCAGAGGCAAGCGCAGTAGAAACAAAATATTCTATAGGCTTCAGGGAGCCGTGGCTTTTTAATAATCCTGTTGAGGCAAGGGCAGGCGCTGGCTATCAGACAGAGGAAAAAATAGGTTACTCCTTAAGAAGGCTGAGCATAACATCAGGCATTGATAAAGGCTTCACTGAAAATATAAGAGGCTCGCTCCTCTATCAGTATGAGGATGTGGAGCTTTATAATGTCAAGCCTGATGCAGTCCTTGCTCCGGAGGACGAGGGACATATTGCAATAAGCAGTCTGAATCCGTCTATAATAATTGATTTTAGAAATAATCCATTCAATCCAACATCAGGCTCTCTGCACGGTGTTTCTATTAAGAATGCCGCAGACTATCTCGGCTCTGAGGCAAAATTTATTAAGGCAAACCTTCTGACAAGCTGGTATTACTCACCTGTTAAATGGCTTGTTTTTGCTTTATCAGGAAGAGGTGGCATTGGCAGGGGCCTCGGCCATTTTGAAGACATGCCTATAAGCGAGAGGTTTTTAGCAGGCGGAAGGACCACTGTAAGGGGCTATCGTCAGGACTATCTCGGGCCAAAGGGCAATACAGGGACGCCAACCGGCGGAAATTCAATGGTAATATTTAATGCAGAATTAAGATTCTTTCTTCCCTATAATTTAGGGCTGGTCTTTTTTGTGGATAGCGGAAATGTATGGCGTAATTATAATGATTTTAATCTTAAAGAATTAAAATATACAACTGGCGCTGGAATAAGGTATAATACGCCTATTGGCCCCCTCCGCCTTGACTATGGCTATAAATTAGACAAGGAAATCGGGGAGGATGTTGGGGAGTGGCATTTTACCCTGGGCCATGCGTTTTAGGAGGAATTATGTTTTGCAAAAACTGCTATGCAAACCTTTCTGACGGAACAGAGGTTTGCCCAAAGTGCAATGCAAATTTAACTGCAAAGATGCCTGTGGAAGAGGCTGATAAAAAAATGGACGGCATGGAAAGCTCAAGTGACAGCTCAAGCGGTTCAAATAGCGCAGATATTGCAATGGACATTAAGAAGAGGAAAGATAGACCAAGGGCAGGGATGATAATTATAGGAAGCCTTGCCGGCATTATATTTATTTTTCTTGCCTTTGTTATTTATCAAAGGATTGATTTTAGACCCAGCGTGCAAAAAGAGGTTTTAATCTCTGATAATGTCATGGATAGCCAGACGGCGCAGTCTAATAAAACAATTGCTGCTCTGCCAAAGGCGGCTCAAGATTCTGTCCAGAACATTACTGCTTCTGACCCTGCAATCCAGAAGCATCTTCAGGACAGCAAGGATTATATCTTAAACGGCAAGTATCAGAATGCAGTAGAGAGTCTTAAAATGGCATTGGAAAAAAATCCTGCAAATCAGGATATTAAAAAGGCAATCTCAGCAACATACGGCATAATAGCAGTAAAAAAGATTCAAACTGGCAGCTATAGCGACGCTGTTGAGGATTTTAAGAATGCAATAAGATATTTTAATGAAGACCCCAAATTATATCTTGGCATGGGAAGCGCTTATATACAGTTGAATAAAAATAGCGATGCTGAGAGTGCGCTGAACAGCGCCACTGCGCTTGACCCTACTCTTGTTGAGGCATACCACCTTCTTGCAGACATCTATTATAAAAGTGATGATGTTGCAAAGGCAATTCCATACTGGGAAAAGGCTCTTAATATTGACCCATCTGACCAGAAGGCAAGGTATTTTCTTTCTAAGGCAAAAAGGGAAAAGGATACAAATGAAAAATTTACAAAGGAGCTTACAAGCCATTTTACAATAAGATTTGAAGGCCCTGAAGAGAGGGAAGTTGGCAGGACTGTTCTGTCAATATTAGAGGATGCTTATAGGGAGATAGGAAGGGAGCTTTCTATTTATCCTGAGACAGAGGTTATTGTATATTTATATACAAAGCAGCAGTTCAGAGATGTAACAAGGTCTCCTTCATGGGCAGGCGCTCTGTATGATGGTAAGATCAGGGTTCCTATCAGCGGTTATAAGAATGACTTTAACCAGTTAAAGAAAAATCTTTATCATGAATATACGCATGCCCTTGTCCGTTCCATTGTCCAGAATGGAAGATGCCCTACCTGGCTGAATGAAGGCCTTGCTGAACATTTTGAAGACAGGGATATGCCGAGCAGCAGAAAAGAGGTTATCAAGACACTTCAGAAGAATAAGGTGATAATACCAATAAGGAATCTTGAGGGTTCATTTATGGGTTTTAGCAGCGCACAGGCATATGTTGCGTATGCCTTGAGCCATGCTGTTGTAGAATTTATGATTGACCGTTACGGTATGTACAATGTAAAAAGGGTTCTTGAAGAATTGGGCAAAAACAAGACAGTAGATGAGGCAATGAGGGACGGGCTTTCCATATCATATGAGGTATTTCAGAAGGAATGGCAGAGCGAGTTTGAAAAGGGGAAGGGGTAGAAAGGCAGAGCAAAGAGCTAATTAGTAAGAGCTGTAAGGGAGGGAATAGTTGAAACTGAAAAGAATTTATATGTTTATTGTTGTGATATGTGCTGCTATATGTTTTTTTAATATTAATACTGCCTTTGCTGGTGAGGAAAAGATAACTGATATTAATGTAGCTTTAGGCAAAGAGGATGTATCTGTTTCTGCAAAGCTGATAAACGGCCTTAACAAGGAGGTTGAAGAGGCAATAAAGAATGGGATTCAAAAGGATATTATATACAGCACAATCTTAAAAAAGAAAAGGAGCGTATGGTTTGATGAGTATGTTGTTACGAGAGAGATAAAATATACAATCAAATATGATGTCCTTAAAAAACAGTATACTTTAATAACCCGTGGAAATGGAAACAAAGAGAAGGTCACACAGAACTATGACGAAATAAAGGCTGTTGTTTCAAGGATAGAAAATACAGCGGTTTCTTCAAAGAAGGTCTTAGAGCCTGATGAAGTATATTATGTAAGCATAAAGGCAGAGATAAAGGATGCAAAGCTGCTGTTCTTTCTTGATTACTTTTTATTTTTTATCCCGTTTTCTGATATCAATACTTCGTGGTATGATTCACCTGTTTTTAAGCTGGAGAAGGTAAATGAAAAGTAGCCTCAGGCCTCTGTGGATAACACTCGCCTTTTTTATTCTGACTCTTATATTAACTATCATTGAGATATTTTTCCAGAAGATAGAAGGCCCTTCTGTCCTTGCAAACAACATAATTGTCCTTGCCCTTGTTAATGTAAACCTTATTCTCTTAATAGTCCTTGTCCTGCTTCTTTCAAGGAATTTTATAAAACTCTATCTTGAAAACAGGCAGCATATCATGGGCGCAAAGTTCAGGACAAGGCTTGTTATCTACTTTGTCTCTGCTGTGCTTATTCCTTCGGTTCTTCTTTTTATTATTGCAAGCGGCCTTCTTACAAACAGCATTGAGAATTGGTTTAATATACAGGTGGAGAATTCCTTGAAGGACTCCCTTGAGGTTGCCCAGACCTATTATCAGAATTCTCAGGAGAACGCACTTTATTATTCAAAGCAGATTAGCAGGATAATATCAGAGGATAGGCTCTTGAACGAACAGAACAGGGATAACCTGAAAGAGATAGTAAAGAAGAAGGCGGATGAATATAATCTTGGCGTTGTTGAGATATTCAGCGCGCAGGCAGAGGAGCTTGTTAAGATAACAAATCCGCAGATTCCAGAAGGCTCGTTTGTGAGCCCTAAATCAGACCTTATAAAGACAGGGTTAAAGGGCAAGGAGACAACTAATATCCAGTCCGTAAGGAGGGGCGATATAATACGGGGTGTTGTGCCGATATATTCTTCATTTAACTATAAGGACATTGTTGGCGTTGTGGTTGTGAATTATTATATACCGCAGAGCCTTGTAAATAAGATGGAGGAGATTACAAATGCCTACGAAGGCTATAAACAGTTAAAGGCATTTAAGAATCCTATAAAGGGAAGCTATCTGATGGTCTTTCTTCTTATCACCCTTGTTATAATCTTTGCAGGCACATGGTTCGGTTTTCACCTTGCAAAGGAGATTACAGTGCCTATACAGAAATTGGCAGAGGGCACTCAGGCTATTGCCCATGGGGACTGGGATTTTAAGATAGATGTAAAGGCAAAGGATGAAATCGGGATGCTTGTAAATTCCTTTAACAAGATGACAGATGACCTTAAATTGGGCAAGGAGAGGCTTGAGATAGCAAATATATCTTTGCAAAAGGGCAATATAGAGCTTGAGCGGAGAAGGGCATATATAGAGACTGTTCTTGAAAGCATTGCAACAGGTGTTATCTCTGTAAACAAGGACGGCGTGATTACTACATTTAATGCCTCAGCAGAGAAGATACTCGGGATTCCGTCAGCAGATGTTATTGGCAGGCATTATCAGTCTGCACTCAGCCTTCTGCCCATTGTTCAGGTGCAGGAGCTTATAAACAAAATGAGAACGCTTGGCAAGACAGCAATAGAAGAGGAATTTCAGATTGAACTTGGCAATAAACTCTTAAGGCTCGGCTTAAGCATTACAACACTTATGGACGAGGATAGCCAATACCTCGGCCTTGTGATTGTATTTGAAGATCTCTCTGAGCTTATCAAGGCGCAGAGGGTTGCTGCATGGCAGGAGGTGGCAAAGAGGATTGCGCATGAGATAAAGAACCCCCTTACCCCTATCCAGCTTTCTGCACAGAGGCTCAGGAAAAAATTCTTTGAAAAGTCGCCGGACTTTAACAAGATTTTTGATGAATGTACAAACACCATTATTCAGGAGGTCAACAGCATCAAGACCCTTGTCAATGAATTTTCCAATTTTGCGAGGATGCCGGCTGCAATGCCATCTCCTAATAATCTACACGAGATAATAAACGAGGTTATACCGCTCTACAGTAGCGCACACAGGGATATCAGGATTATGAATAATTTTGCAGATAATATTCCTGTAATCAATGTGGATAAGGAGCAGATGAAGAGGGTATTTGTGAATCTATTTGAAAATGCAGTTGAGGCGCTGAACAGCAAGGGGACTGTATGGGTCAATACCTCTTACGATGACAGCCTGAAATTGGTAAAGGTAGAGGTGGCAGATGATGGCGCTGGAATAAATCCTGATGATAAGGACAAATTATTTCTTCCCTATTTTTCAAAGAAAAAGACAGGCACAGGCTTAGGACTTGCCATTGTCAACAGGATTATCTCAGAACATAACGGTTATATACGAGTGGCTGACAACAAGCCAAAGGGAACGACATTTATTATTGAGCTGCCTGTTAAGGCAGCGTAATAAGGGTTATATTATGCCAGAGCATATCTTAATAGTTGACGATGAAAAGAACATACTCCAGACCCTTGCCCCTATCTTGCAGGATGAGGGTTATGAAATATCCACTGCTGAAAATGGCACTGATGCCTTGAGGCTTGTAAAGGAGGATATGCCATTAGTTGTTCTCCTTGATATATGGCTTCCGGATATTGACGGCATTGAGGTCTTAAAAAAGATAAAGGAGCAGCAGCCAGAGGTTATAGTAATAATGATGTCAGGTCACGGCACAATAGAGACAGCAGTAAAGGCAACAAAGCTTGGCGCATACGATTTTATTGAAAAGCCCCTTTCAATGGAAAAGGTCTCTTTGATTGTTAAACATGCAATTGACCTGCAAAGGCTTGAAGAGGACAACCTCTTATTAAGGCAGAAGATAGAGAAAAAATATGAGCTGATTGGCAGGAGTGAAAAGATTGAGCAGTTAAAAGAGCAGATAAAGATTGCAGGACCAAGCAGCAGCCGCGTGCTCATATCAGGAGAAAACGGCACAGGAAAGGAATTGGTTGCAAGGAGCATCCATAATGAAAGCCCGAGAAGGAACAGGCCATTTGTTGAGGTAAACTGTGCAGCTATTCCGGATACGCTGATTGAAAGCGAGCTCTTTGGCCATGAAAAGGGCGCTTTTACAGGCGCTACAGCTATGAAGAGGGGGAAATTTGAGCAGGCAGACGAAGGCACAATATTTTTAGACGAAATCGGAGATATGAGCCTTGCTACTCAGGCCAAGGTTCTTCGCGTATTGCAGGAGCAGGAATTTCAGAGGGTAGGCGGCACAAAGACAATAAGGGTGGATGTAAGGGTTATTGCAGCATCAAATAAAAATCTAAAAGAGGAGATTAAAAGAGGGAGCTTCAG
>JAHFEP010000222.1 GCA_023248415.1 Nitrospirota bacterium | reverse complement strand
ACCTCTGCCGGGCCGTTGATTGTTTCAGCAAACGATGTAGTGTAAAGAAGGAAATAAATGAACATTGAGTAAATCGAAAGCGTTAGCTTTTTCATTTTGCGCCTTTTGTAAAATTATCAGATACAGCCCCTCACCTTAGTCCTCTCCCCAGCGGGGAGAGGAAATAAAAGAAAGACCCTCTCCCCTTTGGGGAGAGGGAAGGGTGAGGGGTTAATCAATCTCCTAACCCCTCTATCACTGCTGCTGCAAGAAGAGGCAGCATAATCTCATGATGCCCAGTTAATGAATATCCCCTGCCGCCGCCAATGGTCGGCCTTTTAACAACATTCGTATTCGGCCTGTAGTGCTGTATAAAGTCCATATTTACTGTTGTAAAATCTTTAAGCCTGTATCCAAGATTGCGCACAACTGACACTGCCTTTAAAAATATCTCTGGAAGAAGAACAGCAGAGCCGAGATTAATGTAAACGCCCTTTTCCAAGCCTGAAACCATAGAGACAAAGGTCTTAAAGTCTCTCATAGAACCTTCGCCAATAGCAGCGCCGTCTGCAGAAGGGTGCATGTGTATTATGTCTGTGCCTATTGCAACATGAACAGTAACAGGGACATTGTATCTGACACCTGCAGCAAGAATGCTGTTACTATTATATCTGAAATCCTTTTTCATAAGCAAATCGCCGACAGCCTTTCCAATTCCAAAGCCTTTTTTCACACCGTCTTTTACTGCCTCATTCAATAATCTGCCTGTCTCCTCTGCCATGCCAAAGGAGCCTGTAACAAGCTCATGGTCAACATCCTCTGAAGTATGTCCCACATAGGCAAGCTCAAAGTCATGCACAATACATGCGCCGTTCATTGCAATATGGGTGATAATGCCCTGCCTCATCAAATCTATTATAATCGGGTTCAGACCAACCTTTATTGGATGAGCGCCCATTGCAAGCGCAACAGTCTTGCCCTTTTTCTTTGCTAATACTATAGCGCCAACAACCTCTTTAAAGTTTTTTGCAGAAAGGATATGGGGAAGGGAATTCAGAAGGTATTTTAAACCTGCGCCTTTTTTATAGGGCATTGCAAATTCATTTTTCTTTACCTTGCTCTTTCTTGATTTTAATGAGTATGTGTTTATCTTTGAAAGGTCAATGGCAGGGTACCTTTTTGTCATTTATTTAAAAATCTCCTCTTCAATAAGTTCGCAAAGGATATGGCCAAAGGTGATGTGTGTCTCCTGAATGCGCGGTGTCTTGTTTGTCGGAACAATAAAGGCATAGTCAACAATGCCTGCAAGTTTTCCGCCTGTCCCGCCTGTTAAGCCTATTGTCTTTATATTCATCTCCTTAGCAGTCATCACACCCTTTAATACATTATTTGAATTCCCGCTTGTGCTAATTGCAATTGCAACATCGCCCTCTTTGCCGAGCGCCTTTATCTGCCTTACAAAGACCTCTGAAAAGTCATAGTCATTGCCAATGCTTGTCAGCACAGCCATGTCTGTATTTAAGGCAATAGCAGGAAGCGGAGCCCTGTCTTTTAAAAACCTGTTTACAAACTCGCCTGCAATGTGCGAGGCATCAGCAGAGCTCCCGCCGTTTCCAAACAGCATCACCTTACCGCCCTTTTTACATACAGAGATAATTAGATTAGCAGCCTTTCTTATCCGCTCCTCATTCTCTTTTGCAAAGCGAATTTTTACCTCTGCGCTTTCCTCAAAGGCCTTGATGATTTTATTATTCATAGGGCTTAATTATACAAGGATATTAAGTAATGTCAAGACGGATTGTATCTCCTTACAACCATAGAGAGGTTGCTGCCGCCGTTGGAAAAGGTGTTGATAAGAACAGTGTCCACCTTTGCCTTTCGTGCAGTGTTGGGCACATAATCCAAATCACATTCTGCATCAGGCATAGAATAGTTTATAGTCGGCGGGATGATATTATCTCTTATTGACAGGAGCGCAGTAATAATTCTTAAGCCTCCCATGCCTTTAAAATCACCTGTAACAGGTTTTGTGGAGCTTATTGGGATTTTTTTGGCCTTTTTATCAAACAGGCCTTTGATTGCCTTTGTCTCAACAATGTCTAACTTAGTTGCATTTGCACATGCATTTATATAGTCAATATCATACACAGTCACACCTGATGATTTTAATGATAGTCTCATTGCCTCTGTCATCATATCAGGGTTTTCATCATAACCTGAAATATCTGAATTGGCGCCTGTCATGCCCCAGCCTGCTATCTCCCCATAAATCTTTGCGCCTCTTTCTATGGCATGGTCAAGCCTTTCAAGCACAAGGATGCCAGTCCCCTCGCCAACTATCAGGCCGTTTCTCCTTTTGTCAAATGGGCAGAATATCTCCTCTTTCTTGTCTCGTGGAGAAGGCACACCAAGGATGCAATACGCATGAAATAAAATAGAGTTCAATTCGTCTACACCGCCGGCAATAATTGCATCTGCCCTGTTATCCATGACAAGCCTTGCAGCATAGCATATAGCTGCCTCTGCAGATATCTCCTTTTGTATGAATGTGGAATTCGGGCCTTTTATCTTTAATTCAAAAGATACCTGGCTTGCAGCAGTATTCGGAACAGTAATTGGAAAGAGCATTGGATTAGTTGCATTCGGCCCGTTTTTTAGAAGACCTACAAAGAACTCCTCTGTTGTTGCTGTGCCTCCGTAACCTGTGCCAATTACAATGCCGAGCCTTTCAGAGTTTTCCGGGATAATCTGAAGGTTAGAATCCTTTATCGCCTGCATTGCGCTGACAATGGCAAGCTGAGATACCTTATCCATCCTTCTCATCTTCATTGGGTCAATGAATTTCTCAGGCGAAAAATTCTCAATCATCCCGCCGAGCTTAGAAGGATAACTTGTAGTATCAAAGGCAGTTATCGGTTTTATACCTGATTTTCCTTCAATACATGCCTTATAAAAGGCCTCTGCATCATTGCCAGCCGGTGTTATTGCGCCAATGCCGGTTATTACAACTCTACCTTTCATTTATATCTCTTTATCACAATCGTTGTATTATTCCCGCCAAAGGCAAGGGAATTTGATATCGCAATATTTACCTCTTTGTTCCTTGCTGTGTTAGGAACATAGTCCAAATCACAGTTAGGGTCTGGTGTGGTGTAATTTATTGTGGGTGGAATAATGCCGTTGTTTATTGTTAAAGCAGTTGCAGCAGCCTCAATGCCGCCTGCTGCGCCAAGGCAGTGGCCGACCATTGATTTTATAGAGCTTACCGGAATCTTATATGCATATTCTCCAAAGACTGTTTTAATCGCCTTTGTCTCTGCAATGTCATTGTGATAAGTTGCAGTGCCGTGCGCATTGATATAATCCACATCTGAAGGCAAGATGCCTGCATCAAACAGCGCTGCCTTGATTGTCCTTGCAGCGCCGCTGCCAGATGAATCAGGCGCTGTCATGTGATAGCCGTCGCAGGCAATCCCGTATCCTGCCATCTCTGCATAAATCCTAGCGCCCCTCTTTTTTGCATGTTCAATATCTTCCAATATCAAGATTGCTGCTGCCTCGCCGAGTGAAAGGCCTTTACGGTTTGCATCAAACGGCCTGCATTTGTCAGGGTCAACAGCGCGGAGTGAATTAAAACCCGCGTATGTCAGCCTGCACATTGCATCGCTTCCGCCTGTAATTACAATATCAGCCTCATTGTGCCTGATTAAATCCATTGCATAGCCAATGGAAGTAGAGCTTGATGAGCAGGCAGTTGCAATTGTAGCACGCGGGCCATTTACTCTGAATTCTAATGCGATGTAGTCTGTTGTAACTGACGGTGCATAAGGAATAAGAAGCGACGGCCTCGGCTTCTTGCCATAATAAAGCCCTTTTCTATACTCTTCAACAGAAAGCATACCGCCGGCGCCGCCGCCGAGGATTACACCAATGCGGCTCTTATCTGCTTTATTTAAATCAAGCCCAGAATCCCTTACAGCCTCTCTTGCTGCAGCAACTCCGATTAAATCGCAGCGGGACATCCTCTGGATACCCCGCTTGTCAAAATAGTCCTCTGGATTAAATCCTTTTATCTGTGCGCCTGTCTTTGTGCGGTAGTTTGTGACATCAAAAAGGTCAATTTCTGTAATCCCGCATCTGCCTTTAATCAGGCCTTCCCAGAACGCATCCTTATTCAAGCCGAGCGCTGAGATAACGCCAATCCCTGTTATTACAACTTTTCTTTTATCCATTAATGCGCTGCCTTCTTTGCCTCCCTTTCATGCACAGCAGCAGCCACCATCTCCCTCGGAATCCGCGGCTTTAGCTCTTCTATAACAGGCTCATCCTTGCCTTCTGTGATTTTTACCATCCTGTTTGCAGGAATATTTTTAAATACCTGCTTCTCACCTGATGGCCAGATGACCTCAAGGGAATCTATCT
This sequence comes from Nitrospirota bacterium, assembly GCA_023248415.1. Lineage (GTDB taxonomy): Bacteria > Nitrospirota > CAKKRA01 > 9FT-COMBO-42-15 > 9FT-COMBO-42-15 > 9FT-COMBO-42-15. Next base: position 100 of record JAHFEP010000222.1, on the reverse strand, counting down.
TATCAGCCTTGCCAAGTCCAAAGAACTGTGTGAGTGTTGACATGGAAAGAAAGCCCGAGCCGCCATATACCTCTCTCATTTGTGTTTTGCCTGCTAATGT
>JAHFEP010000221.1 GCA_023248415.1 Nitrospirota bacterium | reverse complement strand
TCTTTGCACTCAGCCATAAAATCCTTTAATTCATCCATTGTAATTATTCCTAACTGGTAAATTTTACTATCTGATAAAAATATACATCAAAGCCTTTTGCTTGTCAAGCAAAAAAATTAAGTTATGGAAAAACAGATATTTTTAGCTTTACTTGACAACCACGAAAATCGTGCTATATTTAAAAATAGAGATAAAAGCAGTCCTGTCTTATAGTAGTCATTATTAACCTCTTTGAGGCAGCTTCAATGGACTCTGCATACCTTTTGGCTTCTCTGGTTTATGGGCAGAAGAACCATCTAATAAGACCACAGGTTCCTATCTTATCTTATAACATACCAGAGAGATTCTTCGCAGGGATGTTTGTTCTTTATCTTATTTTCCCTTATCTTAAGTCTAATACCCTTTCTCAAACAAAATATGGAGGTATAAAAAAATGATAGAAAAACATACGAGATACTTGATTAGTTCTTATGCCATCTTGGTCTTTTTTTTAGTTCTTTTTAGTATTGGTTGTGCTCCTAAACTGATATACATTGCCCATGAACCTCTGAACCCTGTAGAAAATAAAAAGGATGGAAAAATCCTGATTAAGCAGTTTGTTAACAAGGCAGAAACTAAAGAACCGATAATGCTTGGGGTTAGTGAGGAACAGAAAAAGCAATCTGAAAAAATAAGGGAATCAGAGAAGGTATTTTTAGGAATGCTTATGACAAGTTTTTTTGCTGAGGCACTTGAAGAGGCTGGATATCAAGTAGCATTTCAAGAAGAACAACCGTCTGTATCCCAGAATCAAGTTAAATTTGATGCAATAATTGCTGGTGAAATTTGGGGGTTTAATATTGAAGGGAATGAGAAGAGTAAACTTTTCCTTTACTCCAAATTATGGGTAAAGGTTGAGGCGCTTGATCCTGCAAATCAAAAGGTTTTATGGAAAAAACAATTTATTGGTGAACAAAAAAATGTAAATCATCTTAATGAAGCAGCTGAATTTAACAGGGTAATTAGAGAGGCTGCTACTAAAGCGTTAAATCAGGCGGTAACAGAATTTGCTTCGGATGAGTTTTATAGAGCCATTAAGAAAGAAATAAATAAGAAAAACGATTCAAAGAAACAGAGATAATATAAAAGATAAGGAGGCCATAAAATGTTTAGAAAAGGATGGAAAATTCTGAGGTCTTTTGCCCTTCTTTTTATAATCGCTATCTTCCTTATGCACCTTATGGTAACCCCTGCATTTAGTGCTGCATTTTCAACTTGGGGAGATAAAGGGAGGATATCCTTAGATGAGATAAAGCAGATTTTAAAGACAACCCGAGATCTCAGTAAAAAGAATCTAAGTGGTATGGATTTATCAAGCTTAGATTTTAGCTCTGTCAACTTATGGGATTCAAATCTGAGTCGTGCCAATCTAAGTAAGTCTAACCTGAGCAAAGCTAACCTTAAGGAGACATGGCTGGGGAATGCTAAGCTGACCGGAGCAAATTTAAGTAATGCTGACCTTACTGAAGCAAGGTTGAGCGGTGCCGACCTGAGGAGTGCGAATCTGAATAAAGCAAATCTTAAAGATGCACATCTGAGCAGTGGTATATTTTTTTTGGGCAGGAGTGATATCTTTTTTATGATGCGCTTTAGTAATTTAAGCTTTTCTAATCTAAGTGAGGCTAATCTAACCGATGCAGTGCTAAACATGGCTAACATATATCAAACCAACTTCAATAAAGCTAATTTAAGCGGGGCGAAGCTGAAGGGCGCAAATCTGAGGGAAGCGGACTTAAGAGAAGCAAACCTTAGCAATGCTGAATTAGACTATGCTAATCTGAGAAGGGCTAAGTTAAATGGCGCAAATCTTAAAGGGGCTAATCTAAACGGTGTTATTCTTGTAAATGCTGACTTAAGCGGCGCTGACCTAACCAATGTTGACTTAAGCGGAAGCAGGCTAAATAGGGCAAAGCTTAATGGCGCTGATCTGAACGGCGCGGATGTGGAGGGCGTAGATTTTACAGGTGCAGACCTTACAAATGTTAAAAACCTTGATAAGGTAAAGAACAGAGATAAGGCTAAAGGGCTTAAATAAAGTTAAGATATAAGCAGTGGTTTTTACTTCGGAGGCTTTATGAAAAAAAACTGCATGTTCTTTTCAGCGCTGTTTCTTTTAATGCTTTTTACAATTAGCACAGCTTATGCAAAAAAGTATATCAAAGACAAGGACTTTGTGGATACAGGCTTCTTCACAGACTATAATGTGATAGAAGATAAGGGGAAAAACCTTGAATGGGCGTATATAAAAGATGGCATAAGGTTTGGCAAGTATAAGAAGATAATAGTATTAACTTTTTCTTCATCCTCCTCAGCGCCGCAGGCAGCCTCTTTAAAAAATGAGATACCAGAGATGTTTTATGATTCCTTAAAGGGTGTCTTTCAGGAGGTAGAGTTCTTGGAGCAGGTTATTGGGCCAAAGGACTTTAACAAAATAAAGAGCCTTCCCGCAGATGCTGTAGTAATGGGAAATATAAAAAGGATAGATGATAGAAATGCGGCAAAACAGTTCTTTGTCGGTTTTGCGGCAGGGGAGCCGAATGTCTATTTAGAATTTAAGATAGTGGATACAAAGGCAGGAGAGGAGGTAGTAAGGATTGTTCATGATGAAAGCTCAAATAGGGGTGTCAGGGCCTCTGCTGCTAATGTAGTAGATGATATTACAAAATTCTTAAAAGAGAATAAATAATGGCAAAATGTTTGACATTACTTTAGTGGGCGTAAAGGGGGCCGCGTCTTTACTTTTGCTGTTTTGACACAGTGAGTGTCCAAGTCTGTTCAAGAGCGTTTGCATAATAAGCTTCTGCATATACTTGGGGAGTCAGGCCTATAGAAGAACTTTACATAAACGGATTAATAATTGTTAACCTGTCTTCTATAACTTGCCTATGTTGTAAATCCTCTGTATATAAAATATTACAATTAGATGCAATAGCCGAGGCTATCATCAAACTATCCCAATAGGAAAATTTATATTTCAAACATGTATTCAACGCTGCAGTTATGATTGATTTATCTATTAATACCACCTTATACATTTCAAATATACTATCAGATATTAATTTGAGGGAATCTATGTCCACACTGAATTTTCTGTTCATAACCCAGATAAACTCATTAATTACCTGTGTGCTAAAAGAAACCTTTTCCTGCTCAAGTAATGATAATGCTATTTCTTTTCTTTCAATCTCTGTATCGGAATACGCATAAAGCAAAATATTTGTATCAACAAAAACATTATTGTCCATATATCTCTTCCCTGTTAAATTTCCATTTTTTTGTATCTATTTTTATGGTGTCTATCAGAAGCTTTTTCTCAATTTTACTTTCTATTCTAACAAGAACCTCAACGGTTTTATCTTTAAATTCATCAGGAAGAGTTATATGTAATACACCATTCTTAGCCCTAATTTTTTCCTTTTTCACAACGGTCATAATTCTGCCTCCTCAAATAAAATTAATAATCGTAATTATAGCAGTATTTTGAATCAAACTCTACCACTTTTTTAGAATAAAAGAATAAAGGGGGTCGTAGGAGGTGGCAAATGTACCAGAAAAAAGAGTATAACACATTAAGGCTTGTGGCAAATTTTACAAGCGGCATCTCTTTTATTGTAATGGGGCAGCTCGTCTCGGTCTTTTTAGACCAAAAGGAGTTGTTGGAGGAGATATTAGGTGCAGTTAAAAAGGTGTAAATAAATTGCAAATAAGTCTGTAATTCACGGCTTGAGCCACCTTTGGCGAAATTTTTCATACGGGGTAAATCCTGTGGCCTTTTTTTCAGCACTTAGGAGGTCATTGGTGTCTTCAAGGTCTTCAATAAATTAGAGGAGGGTATTGTAGTCCTTAAGATTTATGACCACTGCTGTTTTACAACCTTTTTCGTCAATTAAATATTTGGGTTTAATAACCACATCGGCATTTAGCATTTAATCACCCCCTTTACTCTTTTATTAAGGATACTAAAGGATCGGCGTGAAGTCAAGGAGATTAAAATGGAATATCAAGCCAATGAATGTATACTTTTTGGTTGAATCTTTGACTGGTATTTGCTAAAATAAAAATATATAATTTTAGGTAAAAAGGAGAAGGAAAATGCTTACCATAAGGAATATTGTTAAAGAGATGGTTGATACCATCCCGGAGGAAAAACTCAAAAAAGTTTTTGAAATCATGGAAGGTGTTATGGAAAAGGACACGGAAAAGGGTGAAAATCTTTATTGATACCAGCGCATGGGTTGCTCTGGTCTTTTACAGATTGCACAAGCAAGGCAATAATGGAGATGTTGGATATTAAGGAAGGTTTTTCGTTTGATAGGGATTTTGAACAGATGGGTTTTATAAAAAGACCTTAACACCCTTATCTTTGCACTCAGCCATAAAATCCTTTAATTCATCCATTGTAATTATTCCTAACTGGTAAATTTTACTATCTGATAAAAATATACATCAAAGTCTTTTGCTTGTCAA
>JAHFEP010000220.1:1926-4530 GCA_023248415.1 Nitrospirota bacterium | reverse complement strand
TTAAACGACTCAAGGAAATCAGCGGAGAATCAGCATCCACTCATGCGTTACAGCCTTATGGAATCTGCCAAGGCATACTCTTATATTAACAGATATGAGCAGGCGCATAAGGCTATTTGCGATGCGCAGCAGATTTTAATTGATGATACAAATAAAGAAAGATATAACGCAGCAGCTATCGCACACATAAAATATTATTTTTATGCTGATGTAATTGAGATAGCAAGGATATTGCTCAAAAGGAACAATAATGATATGGCGATGCCGCTTATTGAAGATATTTTTAAGCGCTCATCAGACGGCCTGCTGTTTCCTGCGGATAATCAGATAAACGAGCTCTTAGCAGAGGCTTATTGCGATATGGGGCAATATAACAAGGCAGAGGAGATTGCAGATAAGATTATTACTGAGCGCTGTGTATATAAAGATTATGTTTACTATTCTGACAGGAATAAAATAGACGCCCTTGCATATATAGCAGGAAGCTATGCTGATATTGGCAGGAGAGGCAGGGCTTATGAGCTTTTAGATAAGGCAAACCATTTGTTAAAATCAAAGAGCAGACAAGTGATTACTGCCTATGCCAAGCTGAGTGAATGGGAAAAGGCAATGAGCCTTGCTGAAGAAGATGAATTAGTGTTGATAGGCTGCCCTTATATTTCCATTGCAGGGCAGGCTGTTCTTTTTAAAAGATATGATGCTGCTGAAATGGCTTTGAACGGGGCAATAAAGGCTGTGGAGAAGTATGATAATTTTGGCCCATTGAGGGTTGAATTGGTGATAGAAATTGCAGATGTATTTCTTTCAATTGGAAAGGCTGATAAGGCTGTGAGGCTGATTAATCATGCCATTGGGCTTTTTTCAGTAGATAAAAAAGACTGTTATTCCCCGTATAATGTTAAGATTTTGGCGAAAATAGCCATTTTCTGTATAAAAAGCGGCAATATTGCCAAGGGTATGAACCTGCTGCATGAGGCATTTGAAGATATAACTACTTATGATAATGCATTTAATAAGAGTGAGGCTCTAATGAAGATTGCAGAGGCATATATTGACAACAATATTGCAATAAAGGAAAAAGAGGCTGCCATATTGGATAAGATTGTAGGAGTGTAAGATTATGTGTCAGTTATTGGGTATATCTTCAAACAAAAAGGTTGATATTCAGTTTTCCCTCCGTGAGTTTCAACACAGGGGAAAGGTCAATTATCACGGCTGGGGCTTTGCCTTTTATCAGGGCAGGGACTGGAAAATAATCAAAGAGCCGCTTTCCCTTGCAGAAAAAGACATAAAAGATGAGAGGTTTCAGTTTAAAAGCAAGATTATTATCGGGCATGTGCGTTTGGCTTCATGCGGCAGTCAAAGCCATTTGAATACTCATCCCTTTAAAAACAATAAATGGGTCTTTGCCCATAATGGGACAGTCAGCGGAATAATGAAAGAGCCGCAATTTGCATTGGCCTCTTTAAAACCAGAGGGTGGAACGGATTCGGAATATGCCTTTTGTTATCTCTTAGAGAAGATTGGCAGCGGGCTTGAAAATATTAAAGAGGTTTTGCAGGCAGAGGCTTTAAAAATCAGGCAATACGGCAATTTTAATTTCCTGTTTTCAGACGGTAAAACCCTTTTTGCGCACGGCGACAACAGCTTGTATTATGTCCAGAGAAAAGCCCCTTTTAGCGAAGCAACCTTAAAAGACGAACAATACACAATTAATCTTGAAGAAATAAAAGCCCCTGACGAAAAGGCAATCCTTATTGCCACAGAGCCTTTGACAGCAAATGAAAAGTGGAAAAGGCTCCAAGGGATAAAGATTTTCAGAAATGGAGAGGTTTTAAAGCAAAAAAGTGATTAGGAGCAGGACTGACACACCTTTGTCATTGCTATAGTGTAATATAGTCTTTACAGTTACTAAGAGTTTCTAAGTAAGACTACATTTGTCATGCCCGAAAGATTCTATCGGGCATCCATTACTTTGAAAGAGGTGGATTCCCGCTCAAAAGCTCTGCGGGAATGACAACATGGGAGAATGTTTATTTACTTATGACAGCCATAGTGAAATTAAATAACATTAAAAGGAGGCAATTAAAATGAAGAGGATAGTTTTATTATTAGGCTTGGTATTTTTTACAGTAACGCTTATTGGATGCTCCAAGACAATTACGCAAAGCACCCGTGAGGAGAGCGCAAGGCCGAGGGTTGAGCAAAGGGCATTGAGCAATGCAATGGACATAGCATTCTCAAAGGTAGACTTTAATATTATAAACGGCAAAAGGGTATTTGTGGAGACACAGGGGTTGTCTAAGGTTGATGTGCCTTATATCACAGCGCTTTTAAACAGCAAGATAGTTCAAAACGGAGGCGTGCCTGTAGATAAGGAGGTTGACGCAGACATAAAGGCATTGAACATTGTAAAGGTAAGCGGGACAGATGAAGTAAAAAGAAGGATAGTGTCGGATAAAGTAACAGGCCAGTTTAAAGGGACACTTACCTTTATAGATGTTAAAAACAGGAAGGTCATAAGGATATATGAGCTTGATGCAGAGGCGGATGAGGTAAGATAATTAAGGATAAAGATATGGCTAAACAAAAATAATCGGTGTT
>JAHFEP010000220.1:0-1916 GCA_023248415.1 Nitrospirota bacterium | reverse complement strand
TTATGAGACTACCTAAAAGAGTAGTAATAAAATGCGGGATGAAAAAGGGCGCCAACGGCGCCTTTGTATTATGCAAAGACGGTGTAACGGCTAATTGCATTGAGTATTTTGATGAAGAAGGCTGCCCCTATAAAATAACGGTCTGGACGATAAGAGAATGGGTATACAAAGATGAAAAGAAAATAAAAAAAATGGTTTGACAAAAACCTGCTAAGGTTATACAATAATCACTATATGTATAACACTATATAAAGGAGGTTAAACACATGCCAACCGTTAAAACCTTATCAAAAGGCCAGATTGTCATACCTGCTGATATAAGAAAGAAATATCACATTGAGCCGGGCTCGGAGCTTCAGATAATGGAATACAAGGGAATTATCTATCTTATACCTCCCAGCGAAAACCCTATCTGGGCAGCCTGCGGTATTTTGCCATCCAAGCCCTCGCTTTCTGAAAGGCTTCTTAAAGAGCGGAAAAGCGAGTTTAAGAAATGAAAAAAGAGGCCTTTATCTTTGACAGCCATGCCATTCTGAAGCTGTTTCAGAAGGAAAGGGGATATGAAAAAATTGTCGGCCTCATTGAAAACATAAAGAAGACAGGAGGCATCAAATATATAAATCCCATTAATGTCGGCGAGATTATTTATTCAGTCAAAAGGGAGTTTGGCGACCAGAAAAAAATAGAAGCCATTGCAAATATTGAAAGGCTAAATTTCACAATCCTGCCAATATCCAATAACCTGATATATCAAGCCGCAGAATACAAAGCCCAATACAGCATTTCGTATGCTGACTGCTTTGTCCTTGCCTCTGCGAAGGAGCAGAATGCTGTTATAGTAACAGGCGACCCTGAATTTAAAAAGGTTGAGAGCTTAGTTGAGATATTTTGGGTGTAGCAGCCGGCGCTGCAAAAAAACAAACCCCATGCCCTTAAACAGCCCCCCTGCGCAATAAAGGCTTTTTTCAAAATGTTTAATTTATTTTCTAACTGTCATTGACGGTAAAGGCTGGCTTTGTTATAATTTGATAAAAGAAAGCAACGCATTAAGGAGGATAATGCCTATGTCAAACATTCAAGTAAATATACCTGAGGAACTTTATAATTTTTTAAGGGTTCTTGGTTATCAGAAGAAGGATATAGAAACAGAGTTATTAGAAGATACAGTATTGCAGCTCTATGCAAAGCATATTATTTCTATCGGCAAGGCAGCGTCTATTTTGGAGCTATCCATTCAAGCCTTTCGTGAAACCCTGCTTAAAAGAAATCTTCCTGTTGAGTATTTTACAAAAGATGTATATGAGGAGGATAGCGATACCATTAAATCTATCAAAGGAAGCAGTCTTTAGCAATGAAAGTGGTCTGCGATGCCAATATAATCATTGACTTTTCTAAAATTCGCCGCTTGGAGCTGCTAAAAGATGTTTTTGATGCGGTGGTAATTCCAAATGAGGTTAAGGAAGAATTATTTGCAGGGAAAGAAGAGGGATTAGGGGATGCTGACATAGAAAAGGCGATAGGCAATTGGATTTTAGTTGAAAAAGTCAAAGACCTTTTTGCATTAGAAAACCTTAGAACCCATATTGAAAAGGGCGAATCAGCAAGCATCATCTTATTTAAAGAGACAAAGGCAGACCTCCTTGCAATAAATGATTTAAAAGCAAGGGGCGTTGCACATGCCCTTGGAATCAAAATAATAGGTACGCTCGGCATTCTCCTCTTAGCAAAAGACAAGGGATTGATACAGGAAATAAAACCTATTATAGATGAGCTAAAAAAGATAGGGGCATATATAAGCAGCAGCCTCTATGACCGTATTTTAAAAGACGCTGGAGAGCTTTAAAAAGTAGCAATAAAATGCGGTTTGAAGAAGACTATCCCTAACAGCCTCTGACATCTCCTGCATGTCATTCCCG
>JAHFEP010000219.1 GCA_023248415.1 Nitrospirota bacterium | reverse complement strand
CTTCTTTTCCTTTTAGATATTCTATAATATCAATAACAACCCTTACCTTTTCTTCTGAGAGCGCTTCAATGGCTTTTTTAGCCTCTTTTTTTAATGCGTTGCTCTGCATAATAAATCCTCCTTATCCCATGCCTTCGCAGTTATGTTCTTTTGCCTTTTGTCTTATAAAATTTTCTTTTTCTTCTGGTAACATTGCAGTAATAAAAGTATATTCCCCTTGATGAAAAAGGTCAATACAAAAACATTTTGCTGAAATTACCCTTTCTATCTGTATTTCTTTTTTTTACCTTGACTCTTTAAATATCTCCTTTATAATACCTGCAATGAAGATAAAGTTCATAATGCCGATGTGGCCTAAGGAGTCCATGTGGGGAAAGATGGGCTCTGGCATCCCGTCTTTAAGCCTTGCCACCATTGCTGCGCTCACCCCTCCTGATATTGATGTCTCCATTAAATATGATGAAAGAAGCCCTATCAATTACGATGAGCCCCTTGACATTGTTGCAATGACTGGCATGACGCCTGTTGCAAAAAGGGCTTATGAGATTGCAGCAGAGTTTAAAAAAAGGGGCGTTTATGTTGTAATGGGCGGCATTCATGCTACGTTAATGCCTGATGAGGTCTCACAGCATGTTGATACAGTATTTGTTGGCGAGGGTGAAGGTATATGGGAGGAGTTTATTGAAGACTTCAAAAACAAAAAACCAAAGAAGCTTTATAAAAATGCAAACTTGATTGACCTGACAAAATCACCTGTGCCGCGGTTGGATTTTTATAAGGGACTGGACCCTCTCGGCATCTTTTTTCCAAACCGCATATCTGTAACCAAAGAGATGGGTTTCTTTCTTCCAAATATCATACAGACAACAAGGGGCTGCCCATTTGACTGTGATTTCTGCACAGTAACTAAATTCTTTGGACCGAGTTACAGGTATAAATCATACGAACAGATTAGAAGAGAAATAGAAAACATGGACAGGACGAGGTTCAGGGGGAACGAGGTCTTTTTTGCTGATGATAATATATGCTGCAACAGGCAATACTTAAAAGGGATGTGCGATGCAATTACTGAATACAAATTAGACTGGTACTGTCAGGCAACTGCAAGTGTTGCAGAGGATGATGAGGCATTAAAATATCTTCAAAAGGCAGGGTGCAAGGTATTCTTTATTGGCTTTGATTCTTTAAATCAGGAGAGCCTTAATGACATTCATAAAAAGCATAATACAGTAAAAAAATATATTGATACAATAAATAAGATACACGACTATGGCATAAGCCTTCACGGCTCTTTCATGTTTGGCTTTGACCATGATGATATATCTGTATTTGAAAATTTTCTTGAATTTGCGCATAAGACACAGCTTGATGCTGCTTTTTTGACAGTTGTAACACCATTTCCAAATACCACACTATTTCACAGATTGAATAAAGAGAACAGGATAATCACCTATGACTGGAATAAATATGACATCTCCACTGTTGTGTTCAAGCCAAAGAAGATGACTGTAGACCAGTTGCAGGAGGGCTATTACTGGATGTTCAGGGAGTTTCATTCAACGAAAAATATATTCCAAAGGCTCTATGGCCACACGCCAAGCTATCGCATAAACATTGGTTCAAACCTTGCTTTTAAAATCTTCGGCGGAAAGGCATTTCCTAAACCAAAGGATGTTGAACAGTTCAAGGTGAGCAAAAACAGGACGACTCAGGAATCTGCCCTGCATTTATTATAAAGGTCTATGATTATCCCCTCTCGCAGGCCGTAGTCGCAGACAACCATTTCGTTAAATCCAAAGGTCTCCATTACAGACTGAACAATAACTGTTCCTGCAATTATAAGGTCCTCCCTGCCCTTTTCCAGTGCAGGTATGTTTAATCGCTCTTCTATTGTCATGAATTTCAGATTGTCAAATATCCTGTCTACTGATTTCTTCTTTAAGATGTAATTATTAATGCGAAGGGGATTGTATAATGTAAGGTTCTGGTCAATTGCAGCAAGGGTGGTGATTGTTCCAGCAGTGCCGACAAAGGTGGTATTGTTAAGGCTGTTAAACTTATTCTTCAGATTCTTAAGCTCATCCTTTATTATCTTATTCAGGTTTTCAATCTCTGCCTCAGTCACAGGGTCAGATTTTACAAATCTCTCTGTCAGCTTAACAACACCCAAACCTATGCTTATTGAGTCCAAAACCTCGGCATTCTTGCTTACAATAAACTCTGTGCTGCCGCCGCCGATATCCATAATAAGCAAATGCTGGGGAGAGGATAAAAAAGAGGGGTTAAGCCCTGCTATGACACCAAGAAATGTTCTTTTTGCCTCTTCTTCGCCAGAGATAACCTCTATATCAAAATCTGTCTCAACTTTTATTTTATCAACAAACTCTCTGCCATTTTCTGCCTCCCTAACAGCGCTTGTTGCAACAGCAGTCAATGCCTCAACAGGATAGCCTTTGAGTATCTCTCCAAATTCTTTTAGGACAAATATTGTGCGGTCTTCAGCAGAGGGCATTAATCTACTATTTTCTATTAATCCCTCTCCAAGCCTTGTAATCCTTCTTTCAGAACGGATTTCTCTAAAATTATATTTGTCCTTCACATCAGCAATAAGGAGTCGGACTGTATTTGTTCCAATATCAATTCCAGCTAAGATACTCATCTTACTTCTGTAAAATAAACTCAAACTCCTGTTCAACCTCATCTATTTTTACTTTTATCTTTAGTTCTTTGCTCTGTTTATCTGCCTTTGCAAAATAGATAAATCCCCTGACCTGCGCATTCGGATGGATATCACCCTCTGAAAGCGCATAGAGCGAGATATTGCTGAATGACCTTCTGTAATAATAAAAGAGCGGCATACCAAAACCAAAGGTGGTATATGTCCCCTCCCTTTCCCTGATAATTACCGTTTCAGTGTAAGGATAATACGGGTAATAGGGATAAAAGGGATAATAATCCCTTGCCAAAAGCAGCTCATTCACCTTTTCAGGCGGAACGGCATTATACTGATTTCCCATATCATCAAACATTATAAGGTCTTTGTATGATACAGTAATTTTTTGGGCCTTTTCATTTTTAATCAGAAAGAATATTGGAGTAAAATATTCATCAAGAAAACTTGGGTCATGGTACCACTCCATAGACCTAACAGTTATTTTAATACCGTCCTTCTCTTTGCTTATGCTGTTGTGCCTTGTGTCTATGATGCCTTCCTGCGTAGTCTTTGGAAGGATTTTTATACCGCATCCTGAAATCAAGAAGGCAGCCGCCATTAATGTTAAAATAAATAACCTGATATTTTTCATGACCTATCCCCCCTTCTTCTCTTTAATATACTCCCGAGTCTCAGATATCTCGGCATCCAATCTCTTTTCTGTTTCTTCAAGGCGAGAGACCTCATCAAACAATTTATTAATATCAGGGTCTTTTAAGATATCCTTCTTGCCCTCTGCTGCCATATCAAAAACCAGCTCGCCAATCCGCTGATAAACAGATGATAGCTCTCTTTTAACCTTTTCCCTTTCATATTTCAGCTTTAATACATCAACCTCAGTCACTGCCTGCTTAACAACCTTTTTCATGCCAGTTTTAAGAGAATCAGCGCCTTTTTTTATGTCTATTTTTAACTTATCCCATTTAAGCATATTTCACCCCTAATAATATTTTATTTAAAATATCTTACTCCCCTCTTTTTAAATAATCCAATAAGCGCAAAGCCAGATAAGAAACCGCCAATATGCGCAAAATAGGCTATGCCGCCCCCTGCAGCTCCAACACTCATTGTCCCGCTCAGGAATTGTATGACAATCCAGAAACCAATTATTATTAATGCCGGGATTTCTATTATTCTAATAAAGAATACAATTGGAACCAATGTTAATACCCTTGCACGGGGAAACAGCAGGATATATGCGCCAAGAACGCCTGCTATTGCGCCGCTTGCCCCAATCATCGGCAGTTTTGAACCGGGATTAACAATGGTATGCGCAAATACAGCAGCAATGCCGCATATAAGATAAAAAACTATAAACTTGATATGTCCCATTGAGTCTTCAATATTGTTGCCAAATATCCAGAGATAGAGCATATTCCCTGCAAGATGAAAGAAACCACCGTGCAAAAACATTGAAGTAAAAACAGTAACAGTATTTGGAATATACGGCGTTAATGGCAAATTGATGCTGTTCATCAATTCATACGGTATTGCGCCATAGGTAAAAACAAAAGCCTTACCTTTCACATCACCCAATGAAAGCTGATAAAGAAAAACAACTGCATTTATTGCAATCAATATTATTGTAACAAACGGAAAGGTCTTTGTCGGATTATCGTCTTTTAATGGTATCATTCTTATCCTTCATTAATTATGCATATATTCTACTGCAAAATGTCAGGAAAGTAAACCATTGCCTTTAGATTACACAAACTCCACTGCAACCTCGTTCATAAGCAATATCCCTTTTCTTGTCAGCTTTAGATGATTATCCGCTATCTCTATTAATTTAGCGTCCATTAGCTTAGAAACTTTTTCTTTA